>NZ_JBNKSF010000015.1:0-65096 GCF_050297175.1 Gynuella sp.
AAGAAGTTGCGACGTTGCATCAACGCAGCTTGTTTTTCATGACTCATGTTAGACCTCTTCAATATCCGGTTTGCCATTAACGTACGACATTTTTACGGTAACGGACGCTGTCCATCGTGCCGAGTGCTTTCAGCAACTCAAGGGTGCTGTTGTCGTTGGACTTCATAACGTTGTCCAGCTTCTGCACTTCACAGGTGTAGTTATTGACCTCATCGTTGGAGAGCTCAATATTCATTGCCCGGTCCAGATAAGTTGACCCGGTCCCCATGGCCATCCGGAAAGTATTGTCGATAAAGCACTGACGGGTCACATCCAGATCAGCGATCGAGTGTGCCAGTTCTTTAGCTCCGTTGAAGCTGATTGAATCACTATCCGTCAAACTGGATACACCATACATTGTCCCCGAAGAGTCAATGGTCAAACCGTTGTAGTCCTGAGTTTGTGGCAAACCAACAGCATCGTAATCTTCAAAACCACCACCCAATGGATTGATCATCTGCGCGTGGCAAGTCTGACAAATGCTGGCAGATGTCTGGAACTCATACTTCTTACGGGAAGTTGCCAGGCCATTGTGTTCCTCAAGGTATTTTTCCCATTCGATTCTGGCCTGTTCACGAGCATTATCGAAGTCATCACCGTTGAGTGATACACCGGTTGGCGGCGCTGGTACATCATGACACAGGAAGCGTTTACGCAAATATGTGGCACGTAAAATCGGACCGGTTTCCTGCTCATGGGCATGAACGGTCAGGAATGCGCCAGAAGTCACCAAGCCAGCACGGCTGTTGATGCCGGTCACTTTTTGCATGTTGTTACCGACCACGCCACCAAATCCATAAAAATCAGCCAGTGCCTGATTGGCAAATGTGAAGTTACCGTCATACAGTGCTGAGAATGGTTCACCCTGATCCAGTACCACATGATTGAAAACATCACGCACTTCCTCGGCCATCGCTTTACGCACAGTAGAGGTGAAAGTTGGGTACAGGTTTGAGTCTTTGACCATATCCAGCACCCGATCCGTCCGCAGCCACTGCGCCGCGAAGTTACCAAAATGCTGATGAGCACGATCAGTTTTCACCAGGCGTTCCACCTGGGCAGCCACCTGCTCATTGGTGTCCAGTCCACCTTCTGCAGCTGCTTTCAGCAGCATGTCATCAGGTGTAGAACCTGTGAAGGTATAACTCAGATAGGAAGCCAACTGATAAGGCGTGAGAACATAAGCGTCATCATCCAAAGTCACATCTGGTGTTGACGGAACAGAAATCTGGGCAGCTGATACTTTCAGACTACTGATAGTCAGACTACGGCTGTCATGGACATTGGCAGTATTGGCATTCTTGGCTACCAGGTAAATGTAATCACTCTTAACCTGATCACTGTAGAAACGATAGGTTTTATAGTAAGTGTGATCCACTTCAACTTGTCCGATAATAGTGTCATTGTCGGCCTGGATGGACAACGTAGGCCATACACTGCCTTTTACTGCCTTAACAGTGACTTCCACCAGATCTTTACCAGTGAATCGGGTATTACCGAAACCAGCCTGGTTGTATAGAGCGACCTCTTCAGGATTCTGAGCTTCAACCAGCACCTGTACTTCTCCAGAAGCTTCATAATCACCGTTATCAGAAGAGCCACCGCTTTCTATGTCTTTGACAGAAACACCGGTTTCATCACGATACAAGAACTGAGGAGAAGTCAAAGCCGTTCTCAGTGCCAGACTGAGACCTTCATTGATATCACCCGCGGTATAGTCGGACGTAAACAACGTCTGATAAGCAGTATTCTCTTCCGCAGTCAGGGGACGACGGAAAACCTTTGGAAGGAAATTCTCAACGAAACTGGCAGCACATGCTGCAGTATCATCAAATTCACTACAGTCGATAATACTGGCATAATTCTGCTGCGCCAGTTTATCCACGACTTTATTGATAACCAGGCTATAAGACTGCATCGCACCCGTGTCGACAGAAGCCATGACGTTGTTGGAGAAACCATCAATCTGGTTATCGGTTGGAATCGCATCATAGGTACTTTGTCCCAGATCCCGAACCAAATTGATACCGGTCAAGTCCTCTACTGAATTAGCAAATTCATTATCGGTCAGGACGCGCAGACTTCTCGGTCCATAGGTTACATCGCCACAGGAAAGATCTTCACCAGAACCGTTGTCTGAACCCGAGCCATTATCAGAACCAGAACCGTTGTCTGAGCCCGAGCCATTATCAGAACCAGAACCATTGTCTGAGCCCGAGCCATTGTCAGAACCGGAACCATTGTCTGAGCCCGAGCCATTGTCAGAACCCGAGCCATTGTCAGAACCAGAACCGTTATCTGAACCTGAGCCGTCACTTACCCAACTACGGATATAGGCAGCGGTATCGGCAGCACATTCGCCCACACACTGGGCACTAGCACCATACGGCATGGTATCGATGGTATAATCAACCAGATTCTGCTGGTTGTCACCAAACACAGAGGCTGTTGCATCAATCGGATACAGCCCTTTTCCGTCACTGCCGTGACACATGGCACACTGATCATCATAAAGAATCTTGCCATTCGTCACATTACCACCGGATGTTCCACCACCATTGTTATTATCACCGGAAGAACCATCATCGGATGAGCCACCATCTGATCCAATTGGATCACAACCGACAGCTTCTGTTGATACAACGATATCGTCCATCCATACATCAGCACTGTTACCACTGAAGCTTTGGAAACCAAACATGACATAGTTGAACTTATCGCTCATCCAGTCTTTGCCCAGAGCACCGTTATTCCAGTCGGAATCGGAAGTAACGCTATGAACCAGTTCACCATCGACCCACATACGAACTTCATCGTAATCCGTATCAGCGTACAGTGCCGTTTCGACGCAATACCAGGTATTCGGCATCAATGCCTTGCCAGATTCCCACTGATTGGCTTTGGGTGAAATATTATCGGATGGAACATCGTTAGTACCCAAAACCCCTTTGATCTGGCCAATACGGACTTCGTTATTGGCATCCTGAGTTTTCTTGATACCCATGATGTGCTCATGGTTGTCGCCCGGAACATTACCCATTTGCTTGTTCATACGGACAAAGGCGCGCAGATGAAGATGCTGAGTATTATCTGGCAATTTACGAACTATCTGCGCCAGACTACCTTTAAAGTGAATGGAATGCGTACCGCTGTAGGCAACAGAGTCATCCACCAGGGCATAGGTGCCATAGTCTTTAGTGTTAGTTGTGTTGTAGTTATAACTTAGGAAATTATCCCAACTCTGCGGCTGAGTATCAGCAGCCACATCTTCAAACGTTTCCGAGAAGATAACTGCTGCAGACGCGTCCCCGCCGTTATCGGAACCTCCATTGTCAGATCCGCCGTTATCGGAACCTCCGTTGTCAGATCCGCCATTATCGGAACCTCCGTTGTCAGATCCGCCATTATCGGAACCTCCATTGTCAGATCCGCCGTTATCGGAGCCACCGTTGTCAGATCCGCCATTATCGGAGCCACCGTTGTCAGATCCGCCATTATCGGAGCCACCGTTGTCAGATCCACCATTATCGGAGCCACCGTTGTCAGATCCGCCATTATCGGAGCCACCGTTGTCAGATCCGCCGTTATCGGAGCCACCGTTGTCAGATCCGCCATTATCGGAACCTCCGTTGTTACCGGTTCCAGAGCTAGGCGCAGGAAAACCAGCTATGACATAATCAGCAATCTGTTCAGCACAGGTCTGACCACAGGAACCGGCCGTGCCAGGAGGCATTGTTTGAACCGTCTCAGAAATAAAAGAGCTACGGTTAACATTCTTTAAACTTGGACTAACCCCAACCCCCTGACCTGAGTCGCCATGACATAGGGCGCACTGATCTGCGTACAATGCTCGTCCTGGGAAATCGTTTGCATCAGAACCAGAACCGTTGTTGGGTGATCCGGATCCCTGGTCAGAGGGAGTATCATTTGTGCCTGATGAGCCATTAAAATCGGGAGAATCTGTACCACAGGCTTGAAGGCTGGCCAAAAGGCCTAGCAGCACAAGCCGTGTGGCGGTATATCGAATCCAGTACATATCGGGAGTCCTGAAAGAAATTTATACGAAACTATCAAGTAGTGAAAAATGTTAGTGGCATATATATTTGGAGTACTTGAAATGGTTCTCATAAATACTTTTTTGTAAATAAATAATAATTTTGAGAAGTGATCCCGGCATGAAATCGTCTAGATATCTAGAATGGCGCGCCAAAAATTCTGACACACCATGTAAGTCTCACAATATTTGGAATTCCTTCACAAATATCAAACCAACGATCAGAAACACTTGATCGAACCACTTTTGTCCTAACTCCATTTCTATTCATTCACGTGTGATAACAGGCCAAATAACGAGGAATTGTTCCAGGAAGGAAAAACAGCCAATGACATATCGGTTAACGATTCTGAATAAATCATGCATAATTCCAGCAGCCTTGAGATGCTTCTTACAGCACTCCACGCTTTTACCTGGTCATGGTCATCCGACCGGCATCAGAAGACTGGTATATTCGTTTCCGTTTCAGTCAAAACTTCAGGGTACAGAGGGTTTTATGAAGTTAGCATATTTATTATTAGCTTTTTTACTGGTTCTCACATCATGCGCCAACCAGACAGTTTCAACACAGATGTTTTACGCCTCAAAACAGTGCAGCGAGCAAAGAGCCAGCGTCAAACTATTCAATAACAAAGAAGACTTGAACAAAGTATCAGGACTTGCCAATGCTTTTGGTGCCAGCGACCAGAAACTTGATCTGTTCAGTAATTTTGATTTCGAAAAATACTTGGCAGTGGTCGTCGCAGCTGGCCGGCAACGCAACAATGGTTACGATATTGTCCTCACGAACTCACAATCCAAACTCAAGGGAAAAACAGTGGTATTGCCGGTCGAATTCGTTACCCCTGCCCCGGGTATACGGTACAACCAGATAGCGACTACGCCATGTATGATAATTGGTGTAGAAAAAGCCGGCTATTCGAAGATAAAAGCCGGCAAACTGGAACTCAATCTTAAGTAAAAACGCACAATGGGCCTGTCGCGGTCAAACCAGTCCAGGGCCCGTACCTCCGATCTGGCGGGCCAGATAACCGGAATAGTTGTCGGTCATACCTGTCACAAAATCCAGCTGGCGCTGATAAATCTCATATAGAGACCAACGAGGCATGGGCGCATCTCCCCCCATCAGATCAAAAACCCGTTTGGTTCGATATGAAAGACCATGGTTGTCCTTTTTCTCAAATAGCTCAAAACCTGCTGGTATAAAAACGTCGAGCAGCGTGCTGATGATGTGATAAGCACCCAGCTCTGTTTCAGTCTTGGCGCTATCCAGAAATACTTTATTCCGTGCCAGGCTCTTAGCCTGCAGCATTCCTTCCACCACATGCTCAGAGGCGGCCGCAAGCAAATCCCCACTGAATTCGCCACACATAATAGCCGGCAAATGGGTTTCAAAAGCACCGACGATGGAATCAATGATAGCCTGCATGGCCCGGCCTCTCAGAGCGGCCAGTTTACGATGCGGAGCCACATCGTCATGTAACTCCGGAATCTCCATCTGCCGCTCTCCACACAAGGTCAGCAGGATGGGTTTCACTTCTTCATAATCGAGAATATGAAGTTCAACGGCATCTTCCAGGTCGATAATCGCGTAACAGATATCATCGGCAGCCTCCATCAGATAAGACAGAGGATGACGACTGTACTGTCCCCTATTCCCTTTGATTAAACCCAGCTTACTCGCCAGTTCGTCTAAAATCAGACGTTCAGACTGAAAACAGCTGAACTTTCCCTTGGTATCGACATTTTCGATCGTCCATGGATATTTGAGCAGTGTTCCAAGGGTAGGATAGGTCAACCGCAGACCACCGTGAAACAAGTGATATTCCAACTGCGATACGATTCGAAAACCCTGAGCATTGCCCTCAAAATTCTTCAGATCAGCCCGTTCCGGTTCGCTCAGCGGTTCCGTCAGCCAGGCATTGCGGGACTGCTTAAACCAGTCCTGAATGGCATATTCACCAGCATGTCCGAACGGCGGATTCCCGATATCATGAGCGAAACAGGCTGATTGTACGATCACACCCAGATCGTCAGCCTCAATCCAGTCGGGCAGTTCCCGGGCGATACGTTCACCTACTTTAATGCCGAGTGTCCGGCCGACACTGCCCACCTCAATAGAATGTATCAGTCGGGTGTGGATCTGATCATTGATGGCCAAAGGATGCACTTGAGTTTTACCGGTCAGTTTGCGAAACGCAGCCGAAAACACAATACGGTCCTGGTCTTTATGATAATGGCTCCGCCCCAGTTCCTGACCGGATATAAAACCATGACCGTAGCGTTCGGTAGTGAGCAGCTTGTCCCAATGCATCGTCATAGGCTAACGGGAAGGCGCGCGGGAGACTTCAGTAATTCTGAGTTCCTGGGCCAGCTTATCGAGCACACCGTTCACGTATTTATGACCATCGGTGGCGCCGAATGCTTTGGTCAATTCGACACCTTCGTTGATGATCACCCGGTAAGGCACATCCAAACGGTGCAGCAACTCATAAGTGCCCATCCGCAATACAGCGAGTTCTATCGGTGTCAAACGGGATAGTTCACGATCAATGTGACCGATAATTTTGTCATCCAGAGAAGATTTTTCTGCAGGAACACCACGAACCACTTCGGTAAAGTATTCCTGATCGATTTTTTCCATATTGTTATCAGCGAGGAACTGGGCAACCAGAGCGGAAACACTGGTTTCCGCCATGTGCCACTGGTACAGAGCCTGTAGTGCCAGCTTCCGGGCCTTACGCCTTTTCGAAGAAAGACTTGGGGAATGATCGTTGGCCATTTAGCCTCCAATTTGGTTGAATAAATTGACCATTTCAAGCGCGCTCAATGCTGCTTCTGCGCCTTTATTGCCGGCTTTCGTACCCGCACGCTCAATGGCCTGTTCAATGCTATCTACCGTCAGAACCCCAAAAGCAACCGGAATATCGCTGCTCAGAGATACCTGAGCCAGCCCTTTAGTGCATTCTCCAGCGACGTATTCGAAATGAGGCGTACCACCACGAATCACGGCCCCAAGCGCAACGATGGCAGAAAATTTCTGCTGATCTGCCAATCGCTTTACAACCAATGGAATTTCAAATGCTCCAGGAACATAAAATACTTCTATTTGTTTATCTTCAATGCCATGGCGCCTGAGAGCATCAAGCGCACCGTCTTTCAGACTTTCCACAACAAACGAATTCCATCGACCCACCACCACTGCATAGCGGCCTTTATTTGCTGCAAAATTACCTTCTGTCGTCTTTATCGTCATGTTGTTAACCTTTTATAAAAATCGTCTGCTTAATGTGCAGATCATTATTCGGTACAGGGAATGTATTCTATAACTTCCAAGCCAAATCCTGATATCCCACCAAACTTCATTGGTGAGCTTAATAACCGCATTTTTCCAATGTTCAAATCGCGCAGAATCTGAGAACCGGTACCAATGGTTGTGTAGGCACCCGATTTGTCTGCATTTGGGTCACGCCTGGGCGGATGCTCTGAATGAAAACGATCCAGCTCTGCCAGCACATTCTGGCCGCGGTTGATATCCAGCAATACCACGACACCATGTTGCTCAGCAGCCACCTTTTGCAGCGATTTCTGGATTGACCAACCATGCCCATGCTCCGAATCGACCCCAAGAACATCGCGCAATACCTGAGTGACATGCACTCTCACCAAAGCCGGTTCGTCTAAGGTAAACTGCCCCATCGACAGCGCCACATGCTGGCCACCCTCTATCAGATCGCGGTAAATATGCATCTCAAATTGACCCCAGGCAGTATTCATTGGCCTGACATCGATCAGCTCCACCGATCGCTCATGCATAATCCGGTAGTGAATCAGGTCCGCGATAGTACCTATTTTCAACTGATGTTCAGCAGCAAACTTTTTCAGATCCGGCATCCTCGCCATGGTGCCGTCTTCATTCATGATCTCAACAATCGCCGATGCCGGTGATAATCCCGCCAACCTGGCCAGATCACAACCAGCCTCGGTATGTCCGGCACGACTTAACACACCACCAGGCTGTGCCCGCAATGGAAAAATATGCCCCGGCTGGACGATATCCTCCGGTTTGGATGCCGGTGACGCCGCAATCTGTATCGTGCGGGCACGGTCAGCCGCAGATATCCCTGTGGTGACACCTTCGGCCGCTTCGATGGAAACGGTGAAAGGAGTGCCGTATACAGCACCATTTTGTTGAACCATGCTGGGCAACCCAAGAAAGTCACAACGTTCGCCGGTCAAAGTCAGACAGATCAGCCCACGTGCTCTGGAAGCCATAAAATTGATGATTTCAGGCGTGACTTTTTCGGCAGCAACAATCAGGTCGCCTTCATTCTCACGATCCTCATCATCCATCAGGATAACCATCTTACCCAGACGAATATCCTCAATAATCTCTTCAATACTGTTTAACGTCACTTAATCTAACCTGCTACTAAGTTCGGTGGAGAAACCCGGCGCGAGCCAGACTTTCAAGGGTCAGTCCCGGCTGAGCTTGTTCTGTGGATCCGGCTGGTGTCAGTAATCGTTCCAGATAACGGGCAACCAGGTCGACTTCAAGGTGCACCATGGAACCCACCCGATAGCTGCTGATAATAGTCTGTTGAATGGTGTGCGGCACTATATTGAGGCAGAAGCTCTGTGCTTCAAGCGCATTGACCGTCAAGCTGACACCATCCACCGTAATGGATCCCTTGTGAGCAATATATTTTTGCAATGCTTCAGGTGCCTGAATCCAATATCGGGTACTACGCCCGGACGCCTCGATACGGTCAACCCGGCCAACACCATCCACATGGCCGCTGACCAAATGCCCTCCCAGCCGGGAAGCCAGTGTCAGTGCCAGCTCCAGATTCACAGGTTCGCCAGTGCGTATTTGTTCCAGTCGCGTATGTTCCAGCGTTTCAAAAGACACATCAGCGGTAAACCAGTCGCTGCCAATCTCAACGGCTGTCAAACAGACACCATTAACAGCAATACTGTCACCCAGCCGGGTATTTTCGAGATCTAGCCCCTTGGCATTAATGGTCAGTTTCAGGTCACCTGCCGGACTCTTGAGCACTTTGGCAACCTGACCCACGGTCTCAATGATTCCAGTAAACATCAATGTTCCTTGATTTGATAAATCAAACGAATATCCACCCCAACCTGGCGCAGATCTGTCAATTCGAGAGCTACCGCTTCAGCCATTGACACCAACGGCAATGTCATCAACGGCCGGGCGCCGGAGCCCAACAATTTTGGTGCAGTATAGACAATCAGTTCGTCAACCAGACCTGCCCCCATAAAAGCACCTGCCAGCGTCGCACCGGCCTCAATCATAATTTCGTTATATCCTCGTCGTCCGAGTTCAATCAGGACTTCCCGCAGCCAGCTCTCTGAAGAGGGTAAATGACAGGTTTCCACTCGCGCGGGATAGCAATCACCAGCATCGGTTACTGCGCTGACAATTAACGTTGGTGCCGAGTCATCATACACATGACTCAACGGGTCAGTACTCAGTTGCCGATCCAGAACCACTCTGAGAGGCTGTCTGACAGGCTTAAAACCGATCAGACTTTCCCGTACCGTCAGACTCGGATTATCGGCTTTGACGGTTCCAGAACCAGTCAGCACCGCACAACTCCTTGCTCTCCAGCGCTGCACATCACGGCGGGCATCGGCACCAGTAATCCACTGACTCTCTCCGGAAGCCATAGCTGTGCGGCCATCCAGACTTTGCGCCAGCTTGACCCGAACCCAGGGTAATCCACTGGTCATCCGCTTGATAAAACCGGGATTCAACGCTCTGGCCTGGGCTTCCAATACACCATTCTCAACACTGATACCGGCAGCTCGCAGACGCTCGATACCACCACCCGCCACCAGAGGATTGGGATCTGTACTCGCACATACCACGCGCGCCACTCCGGCTTCGATCAGTGCCACTGAACAGGGGCCGGTACGGCCAGTATGGTTGCAGGGCTCCAAGGTCACATAGGCGGTGGATCCACGAGCTTCAACACCGGCTTCCCGCAGAGCGTGAATTTCAGCATGAGGACCTCCGGCCAGCTGGTGCCAGCCGGTAGCAATTACCCGATCATTCTTAACCAGTACACATCCCACCCGGGGGTTCGGGCTGGTACTGTACACTCCCAGACGCGCCAGTTGCAGCGCCTGAGCCATAAATTCGATATCGCGACTCACCGGGATTGTTCCAGTCGGTCGATTTCATCGCGGAATTCGCTGATGTCCTGAAAACTGCGATATACCGAGGCAAATCGCACATAGGCCACCTGATCCAGGGCCTTCAACTCATCCATGACCATCTCCCCCAGCGTCCGACTGCGTATTTCGCGCTCACCAATGGCTCGCAGGCTATGTTTGATTCGGCTGATTGCTGCCTCCAGTGATTCCATACCCACAGGCCGTTTCTCCAGTGCCCGGTGCAGCCCGGAACGCAATTTGTCCTCATTGAACGGTTCCCTGGAACCATCGGTCTTAATGATTCTGGGCATGACCAGTTCAGCTGTTTCATAGGTTGTAAAGCGCTCACCGCATTGCAGACATTCACGGCGGCGGCGAACCTGATCACCGTCTGCCACCAGCCTGGAATCGATCACCTTGGTATCAGTCGCGCTACAGAATGGACAGTGCATGGTTTTTTCCCTGATTCGGAAGAACAGCGGATTCTACTATTATGGCCTGATATCCGCCACGCGATATTCATTTGTTCACTCGACCACCTGAGAATCGGTCCGCTTCCGTAGAACTTCCATTTGAATCAGTAACAAGCTGCGGCTTACCACACTCGAACCATTCAGTAATAACAGTGGCCAGGCAGACGTCAGTGGGATAGTAAGGGCAAAAACCAATGTGCTGATATCTTTAATCAGAATAGTCCGGAACAAAGAGAATGAGAGCGCCCCAACCACACCTTGTTTGCGTATTAACAACCACTGGTGCAGGGTTCCCTGTACCAACAGAACAGTCACCGCCAACATCAGAGAATTCGCCCCCAGTCGCGCAAATCCAGGAAACGGTCGAAACAACATAGACACAAAGCCCAACACCAGAATCACCAACCCACTCCAGAAAGTAATTGCGCTCCACCACGACCTCCGCTCAAACCAGATTCTGAACAGGATGACCAGCAATAACAGCAGGGCCCCACAACGGGTCCAGACCAGATAATGATTGAAGGGCTCAATGGAAATGCCGTAGAAAAAATTGGCAAAAAATGCGAAATAACTGGACGCAAACTGATTGATAGACAAACTTTGAGTGGCGACCTGGCGGTTTCTGCGCCGTTTTTCAATAGTCAGCAACTGCTGGCCCAGACCATACCAGGTCAGCACAAACAGCATGGAACTGGTCCATCCAAGTATGTGATACCACATAAAATAAACCCCGCATCTACGCGGGGTCCTAAAGGAAAAACTTATTCTACTTCAGACTTGAAAAATAAGCTGCCAGATCAGCAATATCCTGGTCTGTTAGTTTGCCGGCATATACATACATCAACGCAGCCTGGTTACCCTTCCGATCCTGTGAACGAAAGGCTTTCAGAGAGCTTTCAATGTACATACTCTGTTGCCCGGCCAGATTGGGGTATATGCCTACGGCGGACTTTCCATCGGCGCCATGGCAGGCGACACATCCCAAAGAGGTCACTTTCTCTTTTCCGGCAGCCGCATCACCAGCAGCGAATGCTATACCAGGAACCATCAGGGAAAGAGCAATTGCAGCAAATAACTTTTTCATTCAGATCTCCAAATTGTTACGAAAGTAGCTGGATTGTTTTTTTGGATACGCCAGACTGTAATTCGTCAGGTCGATGATTAAAGACGGGTCAGGGTTGCAAGAACAGCTCAACACAAACGGTTTTCAAACGACATATTTTTCCGTTTCAGTTTCTCACTACACGCCTCAACAAAATCAGACTTATATAGAAACATAAAAATATGTCATTGTCTGGGATCAAATTTTCTCAAATTAATGACACAACACGTCTGTGGTATGAATTTTCACCAGATCGTCGCCATGTGCACAGAAAATCCTCGAATATCAGATATAATGCTGGTCATCGATAATCAAATGAATGAAATCCGTGTTTATGAAGTCTTATCTTGTTGGTGGCGCTGTCAGGGATCAGCTACTTGGCCTGAGGGTCAAGGATCGCGACTGGGTGGTTGTAGGCGCCACCCCTGAGCATTTGCTGAGTCAGGGGTTTCAGCAGGTTGGTGCTGATTTTCCGGTTTTTCTGCATCCCGAGACCCACGAAGAGTATGCCCTGGCCCGAACCGAACGAAAAAGTGGACAGGGTTATAAGGGCTTCGAGGTAAACTTCGCCACTACCGTCACACTGGAAGACGATTTGCTGCGCAGGGATCTGACCATCAACGCCATGGCACAGGATGAGCAAGGCAATATTGTCGACCCCTATCACGGCCGGCAGGATATTGAAAACAAAGTTCTGCGCCATGTATCGCCAGCATTTCGCGAAGACCCGCTCAGAGTATTGAGAGTCGCCCGGTTTGCTGCCAGATTCGATCACCTTGGCTTTAGCATTGCCGATGAAACCCTGATACTGATGCGCGAAATCGCACAATCCGGTGAACTCGACACACTGGTACCTGAACGGGTATGGCAGGAAATTCAGCGGGCCCTCACCGAGCGCTCACCATGGGTTTTCTGGCAAGTGCTACGGCAAGTACAGGCGCTGGATATACTGGTACCGGAACTCAACCGTCTGTTCGGCATTCCACAGACACAGAAATGGCACCCGGAGGTGGATACCGGCATTCACACTATGATGGTACTGAAGCAGGCCTGCGCGCTCTCCCAGGACCCCATCGTTCGCTATGGGGCCTTGTGCCATGATCTCGGCAAAGGACTGACTCCCAGTGACATACTGCCACGGCACCATGGCCATGAAGAGACCGGGGAACGACTGGTCAAAGCACTGGGCAAGCGGCTTAAAGTACCGAATGCCTATCAGAGTCTCGCGACCAAAGTCGCCAGATATCACACCCACTGCCATCGGATTCGGGAACTCAAGGCAAGCACCATTGTCGATACCTTACAGGCGTTCGGAGCCTACCAAAATCCACTGGTGTTTGAGAATTTCCTGCTTTGCTGCACGGCCGATTTCCAGGGGCGCTCCGGATGGCAGAGCAGAGCCTATCCGCAGGCAGATTGCTTCCATCGCGCCTATCTGGCTTCTAAAACCGTTAATACCCAGGCCTTAATGGACGCCGGTTACCAGGGTAAACAACTTGGCGAAGAAATCCGGCGCCAACGCATTAATAGTGTTAAACAGGAGAAAATACTTTGGCAACCATCCTGATTACCGGGGCAGCCCAACGCCTTGGTGCAGAAACCGCCCGCTATTTTCACAAAGAAGGCTACAACGTGGTTATTCATTGCTCCGGATCGACCCGCAGGGGCCAGGAACTGGTGGATACCCTCAACCACCTGCGCCCAAAAAGCGCGGCGTTAGTTCGGGCTGATCTGAATCATCCGGACCAGATCAATGAGATGGCCGAGCAGGCGGTTGCTGCTTTTCAGGAAATGCATATTCTGGTCAACAACGCGAGCACCTTCTATGCAACACCGTTTATCGATGCCAACCTGACACAATGGCAGGACCTGATGGAAATTAACCTGCAGGCACCCTTTTTTCTCAGCCGGGCACTGTATCCGGAACTGAAAAAAAACAAAGGCAGCATCGTCAACATGGTGGATATCCACGGAATACGACCACTGCACGAACACAATATCTACAGCATGGCAAAATCAGGACTGATCGCCCTGACCAAGTCTCTGGCTCTGGAACTGGCGCCCGATATCCGGGTCAATGCCGTTGCCCCGGGAGCCATTTTGTGGCCTGAACAGGAGTCCTCCATGAGTGATCAGGCGAAGCAGAACATTCTGGAAAAGGTGCCGATGAAACGAACCGGTGCCGCCATCGATATCGCCGAAGCAGTATGGTTTCTCGGTCATCAGGCACAATACATTACCGGTCAGATCCTGGCGGTGGACGGAGGCAGGACCCTGAGTCAGTAAGCTGACTCAGGGTCCAATGGATCCAGCGAAGTGCCGCAGAATTTACAGTAGTGAGCGTTTACATCATGACCTGCCTGGTTTTACCACATCCCAGACATCCCCTGTCATCACACCGGTCAGTCATAACCCGACTGATTTCCGCTGCGTAAATACCGGTTGGCACAGCAATTGAGCGGTCATAACTTAAATTTAGCCACTTCTTGACGAAGAGAATTGGCAAGTTCTTTCAGGTTTTGCGCTTGTTTGGAGCCTGCGTCCATTTCATCTTGTAACTGTGATGACACATCACGAATGGCTTGCGCATTTTGGCCAATTTCCCCTATGACGCTGCTTTGTTCTTCTGAGGCAGCGGCGATTTGTACGGTCATATTACTAATATGATCAATCGCAGTGGCAATTTCTTCAAAGCTTCCACCAGACTTGTTTGTGTCGTCAACACTCGTGCTCGCCAGATCATGACAAAGGTGCATTACGTTAACCGCTTTAGATGTCATCGTTTGTAAGGCGGTAATCATGGTGGAAATTTCTTCCGTAGAGGAGTGTGTCCGCTGAGACAGCACCCTTACTTCATCTGCAACAACCGCGAATCCACGACCTTGTTCACCTGCACGTGCAGCTTCTATGGCAGCATTAAGAGCCAATAAATTTGTCTGCTCTGCAATACCACTAATGGTGCTCACAATTGTATTAATTTTGCTGCCTTGTTCGCTCAATTCGCTAATGACTCTGCTTGCTTCCTCGATCTCTTTAGCAAGTTGATTGATAGACGTTAAGCTGGCGCTTGCGAGCTGCCGACCACTGCCGCTGATTGTGACGGTTTCAGATGCTCGTTGAGCGGTTTGTTCTGCATTCCTTGCAATTTCTTGGGTAGCTGCAGACATTTCTTCAATAGCAGCGGCGACGGAAATAACTTCATTTTGTTGGGTGTTCAAACGGCTGGTGCTTTGTGCTACCGATTGAGCACTGGAAGTGGATTGGTCAGATAAAACGTTACTTAAGTCGTCTATCTTTTTAATAATACCTCGGAGCGTTAAAACAAAGTTATTAAAGCTCAATGCAAGCTTGCCCACTTCATCTCGACTGGATGTATTAATTTTAACGGTTAAATCACCTTGGCCTTGTGCAATGTCTTCTAATGCATTGGAGACCGTTAAAAGATCTTTTAACAAAAAGTGGATCAGAATGGTTAACAAGATGATGGACAGCACGATTAAAATAACGACTGCAATAACTTGATAAATAATAAGGTTTTTAATTGGTGCCATTAAGACATCTTTGTTGCCAAGCAAGACCAAGGACCAGTCTGTTCCGGCGACTTTCACCGAAGACATCAGATATTCGGTATTGTTGAGTACAACATTGGATAACGACTGAGAGGTGACATTTGATTCAATGGTCGCTGTAGTAATGTCTGACTTTAAATCGGAGAGGGGTTTGTTGTTAAACGTTTCATCCGGGTAGGAGATGATGTCGCCATCACTAGACGCAATGAAAGCCAGGCCCTCGCCAGGTACTTTTAGTGTAGCAACTACTTCATTAATACCTACTAGCGGGACATTCCCTGTAACAACCCCAGCAAACTTGCCATTTACGACCACCTGATCAACTAAAGAAGCGATGTACACTTGAGTGCTGGAGCCTAGGAAAGGTTTGCTAATGCCAGGCCCTTTGAGGCGGGCTCCTAACTTATACCAATCTCGTACAGTTGGATTGTAACCTTCTTTTGTATTTTTCCCATTTACCCGGTAAGCATCGCCATTAGTTGTACCGTATAGTGTGCTAATTAAATCGCCCGCAGTGAGCGTCTGTTTAAGTGCTTGAGTGATGGAATCATCATCATTTGGTTTTGCTTCAATGGCTTCTTTCAGCGCTTTGAGTACTTGTTTCTTGTCGTCTAACCATGTGCTGATTCGGTTGGCACTGCTGTTTCCATAACTGTTCATTGTCACTTCTAGGCTACTGATGAGCTGTGATTTCATAACAGAAATTGAGATAACAGATAATATACAAGCAGCTATGATAAGGGTGAAGCAGCTTGCCATTAAGATCTTTCGAAGTAACGTCATTTTTATTGCCCCTGCCTACTTAGGTCATTCTAATTTTAGTATAGACGTTGAGTTTTAAATCACACCTCCGGTGTTGCAACGTTTAAAAGGGGTAAACTTTCTTTAAACCCATACATTTCTTTACGATATTCAGTTAGCACAAAGTTAATAAGTTAACTGCTATTTTTAAGCTCAAGAACTATTTGTTTTGTGAACGATATTAGTTACTAGCAATCGGCTTGAGATGGGAAAACTAAAGGTTTTTATAGTCTGAACAAGATAATGGTATAGCTCATAATTATCACCGCCGAAGCCATAAACTGGCCCAACGGCTTACGGGGAACGACATCTCCATACCCAACAGTCATCAACGTGACAATGGCAGGAGTTGATGAAGATTAACCTGCAAACAATCTTTCTTTCTCAGCCGGACCCGGTTATCCGGGACACACACAAAAAATCAAGACAGCATCGTAAACACGGTAGATATCCGTGAAATACGGCCACTGCGCAAACACAATATCTACTGCATGACAAAATCAGGGCTAATCGCCCTGACCAAGTCTCTGGCTGTGGAACTGGCTCCTGATATCCCGGGTCCCCAGGGGTTACATGTCGTGGCCTGAACAGGAGTCCTCCATGAGTGGCCAGGCGAAACAGAACATTCTGGAAAAGGTGCCTACGAACCGACTATCATCGACAATCGACATCACAGAAGCAGTACGACTTCTCGCTCATCAGGCACAATATTTTACCGGTCAGATTCTGACTCTGGACGGAAGCAGGACCGTCAGTCAGCATCCTCACTCATGGTGCAATGGGTCCAGCGAAGTGCCACAGAATTTGCAGTAGTGAGCATTTACATCATGACCGGTTTTACCACATCCCGGACATCCTCTGGCGTCACGGCGGGTAGTCATAACCTGACTGATTTCCGCGGCGTAAATACCGGTTGGTACAGCAATAATGGCATAACCCATAATCATCACCGCTGACGCAATAAACTGACCCAGCGGAGTATGGGGTACGACATCTCCATACCCAACAGTCGTCAACGTGACAATGGCCCAGTAAATGGCTTTTGGTATGCTGGAAAAACCATTTTCAGATCCCTCCACAACGTACATAAGCGACCCGAACACCACCACCATGGTCAATACCGCATACAAAAACACCAGGATTTTGCGCAGACTCTGGCGAATCGCAAGGCTCATGACCTCTGCTTCGCCGATGTAGTGCATCAACCGCAATACCCGAAATACCCGCAATACCCGCAAAATCCGCAACACCAGGAATGAATTGGCACCGGGAATCAGGATTGACAGATACGTTGGCAGAACCGACAGCAGGTCCACCATACCGTAAAAGCTGAAAGCATAGCGAACGGGCCGGGAAACGCTCATCAGCCGAACAATGTATTCAATCGTGAACAGAATGGTGAACCCCCACTCCATCCACAACCAAAGCCGGTGATATCGGTGATTAAGGGAAGGCACACTATCGACCATTACTACGGCCACACTGATCAGAATGGCAACAATCAGTAAAATATCAAACAACTTGCCGGCAAAGGTATCAGCACCAAAAATAATTTCGTTTGCCTTGGCCCGCCAATTGCTTAACCCCTCCGCTTTTTCAAACCGTCGCCGGCGATCAATCATTAAAACGCTTCCTCAAACGACACAACCGTACCGATATCCTCGCCATCCACCAGTGCCAGATCAACCCTAAAATTCAAACGAGTACCTTTGGCAAGGTTGTATCGAACCCCGATACCCGTGGCATTATGGAAACGATCCACACCAAACTTGCTGAAATCAGGAGCCACCTGGGCAAAATCAGAAAACAGATCCATCCCCCAGCGATCAGAAAATACCCAACGGAGCTCACCCTGAACACCGATTAATTCATAATCAGCAAACTTTGCGCTGTCTGCACCACGCAGAATACTGGACCCTTCGGGGGCCGGCAGCATGTTAAAAGGGGTGTCATCAGTCGCTGTGATGTAAGTTGCTTTGAACGCCAGGGTGGAATCGCTCAATACCGGTACATACTGCATGGCAGCAACTTCACTGATCATGAATTGCTCAGCACTACCAAGCGCAGAGAAATATCCGGTAGAACCTGCCTCAAACTTCTGTCCTGACCTTGGGAAATCCCGTGAATCCGTTTTATCCCAAGTCAAGGTTGCACCAAGACCATGATAGAAGCCACCATCACTCCCAGGTGTTTGATCATTGATCAGGTTGTTATCGTCATCAGAACTGATGTCGCTCCATTGCAGAGTCCATTGCAGTTTCAGCCATAATTCGCTGACCAAACGCTGATCAAAAGATAACCGCACTACTTCATTGGTTGCCTCATATTCCTCTTCCAACTTGGGTTCACTATTGCCGTTTTCATAATAAGTGCCTGGCCAATAGTTCAGACCAAATCCGGCAGTCACACTCTGATTGGCATTTAACCACCAGGTCGGCCAAACCTGTGCCATATACATACCTTCTGATGTACCACTGACCAGAAATGAATAGCGATTGCCTGGAACGTCTTCTTCGTCAGATGCTTCCAGCTTAGTGGCATACAGGCCAAGCATGAATCCTGTTTCCGGCGCATTTGCAACAACAGGCAACCATATCCATTGATCCTTGTCTGCCCTGCTGTTCACCGCCAGACATAACAACATTAATACCAGTATCGCTTTAAGCATCGTAGTCCTCTCGATAATTTCCAGTTTTTGATTGGGTATTCAGTGAAGATTAAATCTATACTGCAAGTAATAGAAAAATTAAGCCGCAACCTTATTGGAATTACATGCAAGAGTTCAACTTAATCCTTCAGTTTTATGGCGATGATCTGCTTGTACAGGAAAATGGCCTGGTCGCACGGTTGACTCAATATATTCAACAAACCCAGCCAAACTGTATTGTTTACAATCAGGGAATTAAACATGAAACCACTTCCCAGTTACGACAAAGATTCGCAGATGAGGCCATCCGTCGTTGGGTTCCTGAAGCCGATAACCGGATAGTTTTTTGTTACGGCCTTAATGACTGCAGCACAGATCCGGACAACCCTGGCATACTACTGCGTGAAACCATGGAAAATACCCAACACTTATTACATGCCTGTAAAGGCAAGTTTCGGGTATTTATGTTAGGGATTCCCTGTGTCTATGACCCTGCCTACAATGCCAGAGTCAAGAAACTGAACCAATGGCTCGGAGAACTGTGCAACAAAACCCGCACACCTTATATATCATTGTTCGATGCCACTGATCGTGATCCTATCTACAAACGTGAACTGGGACAGACCGACCGAATCTGCCCCGGCAGTCGCGGCACTGACAGACTGCTCGACCTGCTTAGGAATGATCGGCTATGGTGGTTTGCAAAAGACTAGTCACCTGTTGCTGCGCTTCCTGTGCCAGCTCCTTACGCTGCTTTGCAGCCGCCGGAATGGCATGGCCCACTTGAATCACCACATCAATCGCAGGTGTCTGCAACAATCCCCAGAGATTGGCAGCCAGACTCTGATCGCCCAAGTACGGAACAGTCGGATGCGGCTGGGGTTCATGCAGATAAAACAGTGCCACCGGCAGCACCGGAACTCCAGATTCTATGGCCGCAGCAAACAGACGTGGGTGAAACCGATGAACTTCGGTACCAGCATAGGTGGTACCTTCCGGGAAAAACAGCACATATGAGCCTTTGGACACCCTGTCAGCCATAGCCCGACTGATTGCGGCAGACTGATCCCCACCTCTGGGCAAAAACAGAGTGCCGGCACTTCTGGCCAGCGTCCCCACCACGGGCCACTTTGCCACTTCAGCCTTACTCACAAAATAAGTATGAAAACGGGAACCCAGCACAATGATATCCAGCCAGGAGATATGATTGCTAACCATCAGGCCACTGAGGGCACCTGGAGTCCCTACCACACGCACACGTACCCGCAGAATACGCAACAGGTTACGATGCCACCAACCGGCCAGCTTTAAGATACTGGTTTCCGCTAACCAGGGAACAGTGGTGATCGATAACAACAGCCCTAACAGACACCATACAACCAGCAATGGCGATTTAATGGCAAAACGAACCAACCCCATACAACATTTCCTTCTCCCAAACCTGAGCGCATAGTAACGTTAACCGAACCAATGACAATAGTGATCGCATAACTATATTCAGTATCGAGAATCTGATATCTTCGCGCCTTCTAGTTAGCCACAGATTCGTCAAGTTTATGAGTAAACAGATTGTTCTGACCGGGATCACTACAACCGGCATTCCCCACCTGGGCAATTATGCCGGCGCCATCCGCCCGGCCATCGAAACCGCCCAGAAAGACAATGTTGAGTCCTACTATTTCATGGCCGATTACCACGCGCTGATCAAATGCCATGATCCGGTACGGGTAAAGGAATCCACCAAGGCCATTGCAGCGACCTGGCTGGCCTGCGGACTCGATCCGGAAAAAGTCTTTTTTTACCGGCAATCCAATATTCCCGAAATTCTTGAACTGAACTGGCTGCTGACCTGCGTAACCGCAAAAGGTCTTATGAATCGTGCTCACGCTTATAAAGCCGCAGTACAGGAAAATGTGGACAACGATGATGTCGACCCGGACAAGGGCGTAACCATGGGACTGTTCAGTTATCCAGTGCTGATGTCTGCAGACATTCTGATGTTTAACGCTCACAAAGTGCCAGTCGGTAAAGACCAGATCCAGCACTTGGAAATGTGCCGCGATATTGCTGCCCGGTTTAATCATATTTTCGGTGAGACATTCAACTTGCCAGAAGTGGTGGTACAGGAAAATTCCATGGTATTGCCAGGGCTGGATGGTCGAAAAATGAGCAAGAGCTATAACAACACCATTCCATTGTTTGAAGACGAGAAAAAATTCCGCAAACTGATCAACAAAATCGTCACTAATTCGCTGGAACCTGGTGAGCCCAAGGATCCTGGTAGCTGTAACCTGTTTGCCATCTTTTCAGCATTTGCCACACCGGCGGAAATCGCCACCAAACGGCAACAGTATGCAGATGGCATTGGCTGGGGTGACGCTAAAAAACAACTGTTTGAATATCTCAATGAGATGCTGGCAGCAAAACGGCAAACCTACAATGAACTGATGGCCAATCCAGACTACATCGAAGCCACTCTTAGTAAGGGAGAAGCCAAAGCCCGGGAAAAAGCAGCAGTATTACTGGCAAAAGCCAAAAAAGCTGTCGGTATTGCTCCAATCAACTAACCAATTGTTCAGGTCTGGATCCGCTCCGGGCCTGATTATTCATACCCATGTTATTTAACACTGCTCTCCTAATAGGCAAGAACTGGCCGGAATCACGCTCCAGTGCTGCCGGTACCCGGACATTACAGATCCTCTCTGACCTGCAGTCCTGCTCACACAACGTCCATTTTGCCAGCGCCGCCAAAGCCGGTGAGTTCTCCGATGCTCTGCCAGGCATCCACTGTAGCGACATCGAAATGAACTCAGAGTCTTTTGATCAGTGGCTGATTCAACTGAATCCCGATATTGTTATTTTCGACCGTTTTATGACTGAAGAACAATTCAGTTGGCGGGTTCGGCAACAATGTCCGGACGCGATCAGGGTTCTGGATACCAGCGACATACACAGCCTGCGTCATATGCGGGAACAAACCCATAAGAGCAGTCAGCCCACTTCACTCAACAATGACATCGCGTTTCGGGAAATTGCCGCCATTTTGCGCAGCGACCTGACTCTGATCATTTCTGACTATGAAATAGCCTGGCTACAGTCACAGTTTCAGCTATCCAAAGCGCTGTTGTTACACCTGCCATTTGCGGCACAATCGCTGCCGGCCTCAGAGCTACCAAGCTATCAACAAAGGCATCATATCTGCTTTATTGGCGGCTTTTTGCATGCACCAAACATTGATGCTGTGGAATGGTTGTATCAGGATATCTGGCCACTGATTTCCTCGCAGATACCAGATGTAGAATGCCATATTTATGGGGCCTATATACCAGCACGCATACAACAGTTGCACCAGCCATCCAAACGATTCCTGGTCAAAGGCCGCATGGATTCCATCGACCACGGACTACCCACTTACCGGATCAACCTGGCGCCATTACGCTTCGGTGCGGGCAATAAAGGCAAAGTGATCGATGGATTCAGGACCGGTACTCCGAACATTCTTACCGCAATTGCCGCTGAGGGCATGAATGGTGACCAGACTTGGGAACTTCCTCCCGCCGATACCGCCGCTGTATTTGCCCGACAAATTCTGGATGTCTATCAACACCCAGAACTCTGGCAACGGGTACAGCAACAAGGTTATGAGGTTTTGCGTGCGGTCAATCTTCCTGAAAATTTGAACTCACGACTGGTTCAACGGCTAGCAAGTGTGAAACAACACCTGACGACCATCAGAGAACAGAATTTTTATGGCAACCTGTTATGGCAGGCGCAGTTTCGTGCGACAGAGTTTATGGGAAGATGGATAGAAGCCAAAAACCGAAATAAGTCCTGACAAAAACAAAAAAGCGAAACCGGATGGTTTCGCTTTTTTCAGATGCATAACGATTATTTTTTTTCAGGCTCAACCACCTGCTTTTGATCAACCTCATCTGCATCATTCTCATCTTTCTCTGTTCCATCAGAGAAAATATCGGCTACACGGCTACGCTCAAGTTCACCCTTGAGATTTCCGTCAGTATCGACCACCGGCAGCGAGTAAGAGGATTCAAGTGTGTCTGGTATAACCCGTTCAATAATGTCACCAGGCGCCACTGTTGGCAGCTCCTCATATGCATCTTCGCCGAGCCTGCCAGCGCCTCCCTGGTTGCCACGACATTGCTCAAGCGATTCCTGAGTCACAAACCCTTGATAACCCTCTTCTGTAACATGGTAACCATATTCGCTTTTGAACTGCTTCATCTGCACCAACGCTTCTTCGATAGTTTCGGCTGAGATCCGATAAGGTGCAGGTTTCATGACAGTCTCAACAGTCAGCGCTCTGGCCCGGTTTACGTCTTTGACGAACGCTTCCACATAAGGTGTCGCCGGATGCAGCAGAATCTCATCGGGAGTCCCCTGTTGATCAAGTACCCCGTCTTTCAATATTGCTATCCGATCGCCGAGCCGCAATGCCTCATCAAGATCATGAGTAATGAAGATGATGGTTTTGTGCAGCTTCTGCTGTAACTCAATGAGCTGATCCTGCATTTCACTGCGAATCAACGGGTCCAGTGCTGAAAATGCTTCATCCATTAACAGAATTTCAGCATCGGTACACAGGGCTCTGGCCAGTCCTACACGCTGTTGCTGACCACCTGACAGCTGTGACGGATACTGCTGTTCATACCCTGCCAAACCAACCGTTTCCAGCCACTGCTTTGCCTTCTCGGTACGGTTGTTTTTATCAACTCTCTGCACCGCCAGACCATAGGCAACATTCTCAATGACAGTTCGATGCGGCATAAGGCCAAAGCGCTGAAACACCATCGACATTTTATGACGCCGAAACTCCTGCAACTCTTTTCTTGAAAGCTGCATGACATCCGTATCTTCAACCCGAATGACCCCTTGGGTCGGATCAATCAGACGATTAAAGTGGCGGATCAGTGTCGATTTGCCAGAACCAGACAGTCCCATAATGACAAAAATCTCACCTTTTTTAATACTCAGGTTAATGTCCCTCAATCCCAGAGTATGACCCGTCTCGGCCAGAATCTGCTCCTTGCTTTTGCCTTCCATGACCATAGGCATGATCGCTTCCGGGCGTTCACCAAAAATCTTATACAATCCCTCTATCCGAATCATCGCCTCATCCATTTTTTATCCCCCCAAGATGAGCCTGGGTACGCTTGGCATAAGCCTGGGAAATCCGGTCAAACACTATGGCCAGGACCACAATTGCAAGCCCGTTCAACATGCCCAAGGTGAAATACTGATTGGTAATTGCCTTAAGCACTGGCTGCCCAAGACCCTTCACTCCAATCATTGAGGCAATCACGACCATAGACAAGGCCATCATGATCGTCTGATTAATACCAGCCATAATGGTTGGCATGGCAAGTGGGATCTGGACCCCAAGTAAACGCTGCATCGGACTGGCCCCGTAAGCCGTCGCGGCCTCCATCACTTCGGCATCCACCAGCCGGATTCCGAGGTTGGTCAGGCGGATAATCGGAGGAATTGCATAGATAACCACAGCAATTACTCCAGGCACCTTACCGATCCCCAACAACATAACCACCGGAATCAGATAAACAAATCCCGGCAGGGTTTGCATGATATCGAGCAATGGTGTCACGATCATCTGTGTACGATCTGAACGGGACATCAGGATTCCTACAGGAAGACCAATGAGCAGAGCCAGTATAGTACTGACAATAATGATACTCATGGTTCGCATGGTATCTTCCCACATACCAAAATAACCAATCAGTAAAAAAGAAACAACGACTCCCAGACACAGCTTCCATGAGCGGCTGGCAAAGTACGCAAGTGCAGTAATACAAAGAAGAACAATCCACCAGGGAGTGTTGAGCAATAGCTTTTCAAACCAGACCAGAAAAGCTAATAGGGGATCAAAAAAAGATTCTATGGCATCACCGTATGCCCTAGAGAAACTACGAAAACCTTCGTCCAACGTTTTTCGGATCGCCAGAAGGTCGGTACGCGACATCTCCGGAAAACGGGTTAACCATGATGAGTCTGCCATATGGATACCTCTTGTTTATGACTGTAACAAATATCGGCCACCTCCACAGGTGGCCGGGAAACACTCATAAATAAACTAGAGAGCATCGCTGACTTTTTTGGCAACGTCGGCTGAAACCCAAGGTTTCCAGACGTCCTGATAATTGGTCAGGAATTGATACATGGCAGTTTCCCCATCGGCCTGATTATCTTCCATCCAGGCCAGCAGCTCGTTCATCAAGGCATTAGTGTATGAGCGCTTGGCCAGATAAGCGTAGGCATCAGGAGCCTGAGAGGCAAAACTTTCTGTCGTAACGGTTTGTACCAGAGAAGGTGGGTACATAGTGACTTTTGGATTCTCACAGGTATCCTTGCTGGTACAGTTGATGAATTCTTCCTTATCAACACCAGAACCCAAGTCCACTTTCACCATTTTGTACTTACCAAGAACAGACGTGGGTGCCCAATAATACCCAAACCAGCCTTCTTTACGCTCATAAGCCTTGGCAATGGAACCTGCCAAACCAGCACCTGATCCTGGATCAATCTGATCAAAACCGTAGTCCGCCAGTTTAAGCGCCTTAAACAGATGATTGGCTGATATCTGGCAATTCCACCCGGCCGGACAACCATAAAACGCATGGCGCTCGTCATCTTCCGGATTTTCGAACAAATCTGCATGTTTGATCACCCCTTCAATGGTGGCAATTTCAGGGTACTTGTCGACCAGGTACTCAGGTACCCAAAAACCTTCTTCACCACCGTCAGACAGCGATTTACCAGCATAACGAAGGCGCTTCTCCGCAACCCCGCGGTCCAGTGCGTCTTTCATGGAATTGCTCCACATTTCCGGGGCAATGTCCGGCTCACCTTTCTCTATCATGGACGTTCCGGTCGGCATGGTGTCGCCCGGTACGATTTCAGCATTACAGCCGTAACCATGTTCGAGGATAAAACGATCGACATTAGCCATTAGGGTCGCTGAACTCCAGTTCATATCAGCAATCGTCACCTTGCCACAAGCAGCCTGTGCCTGTGAAAATCCAATCACTAGCGCAAGCGCTACCACAACTCTGATATTCATAACAACTCCGATATTACGATTTGACACTCTTTTTAAGCATACACATCTAATATTTTGAGTTCAAATCAATAACTTAGAAGCTCTCACTGGAAAACCCGCATATATCCATCTGGAAATTTCAAAATTCGCGTTATAATAAAGGCGAAATCAAAGGTTATAGGAAGGTATGGAACAAAGTATATATTGGCAGGAGGTTCTGATATCCCTGCGGCGAATTATCCGGGCCACCGACTTGCAGTCAAAACGTATCGTGAAAGCATGCGGCCTGACGATCCCACAGGTTATGGTGCTACGCGCCATTGAAGAGCTGGGGGATGTAACTGTTAAGCGGATATCAGACGGAGTATCGTTAAGCCAGGCAACCGTGACCACTATTCTGAATCGGCTGGAATCTCGGCATTTGATTGAAAGGGTCCGCGGCAATGCCGATCGTCGAATAGTCAATGCCCGTCTCACTGCTGACGGGCATGAAATACTCAGAACCGTGCCACCGCTATTGCACGAGGAGTTCATCAACAAGTTTGAAAACCTGAATGAGTGGGAGAAAACCCAGATTCTGTCCTCCCTTCAAAGAGTGGGATCCATGATGGATGCAGAATCTCTGGATGCATCGCCACTATTGGATATCGATATTCCTGGTCGCTAAGCTGTTCATTTTGAACAGCTTTTTTCCGCATATTTCTTTCACATCAAATGATTTGAGCACAATAGATTGATAGCCGGAACATACAATTGAGAAAGAAAGAATGAAGACATCCTTGTTTCAGACATCTCATGAGAATGATCCAGCACAACGATTCCGGACCCGAATATTTCAATCAACCGGGCAGCCTATTAAACTGCCACGGTTTCATGGCTACTGAAGAGAACCATCTTGAAGTCCCAACCCTTGACCAAACGCCAGCAACAGGCTTTACAAACCCGACAGCATATTTACCGGGTTGGTCTGAGTCTGATGGAAAAAAAAGGTTATCACGGCACCACAATTGAACAGATCAGCAAAGCGGCAAATGTGTCGGTTGGCGCCTTTTACCATCACTTTCAATCGAAAGAAGACATTCTGTCGCAGCTGTATCACGATGCCGACGACTACTTCGAGAACACCGTCAGCCAGCAATTGACTGCCACTACAGCAATGGAAAGAGTTGTTCAGTATTTTGGTTGTTACGCCGGTTACAACATCCGCATGGGTGTGGATACTATGAAAGTGCTGTACCACGCGGAGAACAAATGGTTCCTGAAAAAACACCGTACTATGCAGGAAATACTGCTGACAGTGATCCGACAAGGACAACAAAGCCGTGAACTCAGCTCGCAACAGAGCGCTGAGCAAATTGCCGAATTCCTATTCATCGCGGCACGAGGCGTCGTTTTCAACTGGTGCCTACAGGACGGAAATTATGATCTCCAGCAACAGATGAAGTACTACATGGGGCAACTCGTCACCCTCTTCGACAACTGATTGCTCCGACCCACACCACCTGCTGCACAATAATATTTCTACTGTGATTGATGGAGGTCAGCTTCTCCACCGTAAAATCGCGCTACCTTTTTAACCGAATAGATTCGGTGAATCGGTTCGCAGACTGTAGCAAGCAGAGAAAGACCAGTAACAAGCGGCTCCATCGCACTATCCGTTTTCAGGGGCAGCATTTAAGCAGATTTATCACTGCACTCCACACCGGTCATAAACAACAGTCTGAGCAGTAACGGGTTCGAATACAGTTTTTTTCTTTTGAGCAGGTGATGTATGAGCAAACAATATCCAAATCTTTTTGAGCCAATCAAAATCGGTAGCGTAGAAATCAAAAACCGTTACATGTTGGCCCCTATGGGTCCTGCCGGTTTCTGCGATGCAGACGGCTCCTTTAATGAACGTGGCGTTGAATTCTATGTAGAGCGTGCCCGCGGCGGTGCCGGCTTGATCATGCCGGGAGTCACCATGGTAGAGAATGAGATAGAACAATGCTCTCTACCATCAATGCCTTGCCCCACCCTGAACCCCCTTAATTTCATCAAAACTGCGAAGTTAATGACCGAGCGGATCCATGCCTACGACGCGAAGATATTTCTGCAGCTATCTGCCGGTTTTGGCCGGGTCGGTATTCCTGCCATTGTCGGCGGGACAGCCGTGGCACCTTCAGAAATTCCCCACCGCTGGCTTCCAGGTGCCACCTGTCGCGCATTGACCATTGAAGAAATCAAAACCTACGTTCGCAAATTCGCCGACTCTGCAGAAGTTACTCAAAAAGCAGGTTTCGACGGCGTCGAAATCCATGCCGTTCATGAAGGCTATCTGCTCGATCAATTTGCTATTTCATTCTTTAACCGCAGAACAGATGAATATGGCGGAAGCCTGGAAAACCGCTTGCGGTTTGCGACTGATATCGTCAAAGCGATCAAAGAGCGTTGCGGCCAGGACTTCCCTGTATCACTGCGTTACAGCATTAAGAGCTTCATCAAAGACTGGCTCAAAGGGGGCCTGCCAGGTGAAGAGTTTGAAGAAAAAGGGCGCGATATCGAAGAAGGTATCGAAGCGGCCAAAATTCTTGAAGCGGCTGGTTATGACGCCCTGAACGGTGACGTCGGTTCTTATGATTCATGGTACTGGAGCCACCCTCCCATGTATCAGGATAAAGGGCTGTACCTGCCTTATAATGAAATTCTCAAAAACACCGTTAAGATCCCAATCATCACAGCTGGTCGTATGGACGACCCAGAGCTGGCTTCCAGAGCCATCGCAGAAGGTAAAACCGATATGATTGGCTTGGCCAGACCATTATTGGCTGATGCGGATATTCCCAATAAAGTCAAAGCCGGAAAAGCGGAAAAAATCCGTCCATGCTTATCCTGTCAGGAAGGTTGTATGGGACGCCTGGCAAAATTCACATCTATCTCCTGTGCTGTCAATCCTACCGCCGGACGGGAAAAAGACTATGCACTGATTCCTGCATTGATTAAGAAAAAAGTCATGGTCGTCGGTGGCGGTGTTGCCGGGATGGAAGCCGCCAGGGTTGCCAAACTGCGTGGTCACGAAGTGGAGTTATTTGAGGCCAGCGACAAACTCGGCGGCGTGGTACTGGCAGGCGGTGTTCCGGATTTCAAAGAAGATGATTTCGCGCTACTCGACTGGTACCGCGCCGAACTGGAAGCACTGAACATCAACGTTCACCTAAATAGTCCGGTTGGCCCTGAAACATTTGCGCAACAAAAACCTGATGCCGTAATCATGGCAACAGGTTCAAAAGCCCGACTACTCGAGATACCCGGAGCAGACAATGTCTACACCGCTACAGATGTACTGCTGGGCAAGAAAGACCCTGGCAATACCATACTCATTATAGGCGGTGGGCTGGTAGGTTGTGAAACCGCACTATGGTTGCACGACATGGGTAAAAAAGTATACATGATTGAATTACAGGATGGCTTACTGCAGCTTGCCGGGCCACTGTGTCATGCCAACAGCGAAATGTTGCTGGAACTCATGCAGTTCAAGAAAATCGAGGTCTTCACCAGCTCTAAAGTCGTTGAACAGAATGCAGATGGTTTTGTCATATACAATGAGCATCTCGGAGAAAAAACCACCATCAAGGCTGACTCCGCTATTCTTTCCGTGGGTTATCACTCTGAAAGAAGCCTTTATGATGAAGTGAAAAACCAATTACCGGAGGTACACCTGATCGGTGATTCCAGACAAGTGCAGAATATCATGTACGCAGTCTGGGATGCCTATGAAGTAGCACGCAGCCTCTGATCGTTGTGACTGACCCGGCTTTCAAACAGGTCATCCAGACCTGTTTGAAAACTGACCTGGAAAACCAGATGGAATTTTTGAAGCTCCTTGGTTTTGCAGCGCTCACATTGGCCTTCCGCCAATAGTAATGCGTTTGCGCATTACAAAATTAGTCAGGCGAAAACACCTGTCTGGTTAATAAAATCTAACCTTCGTTTTTGGCCAAAGTTCGCTTTGGCCACCTTTTTATTTCATTCCTTGTGATCTTTGGAACACAGTGACCGTACCATCGTTACGGCATGTTCCCGTTCATACTTATAAACAGATATTGATTCAGGCCAAGAATGATACGTCTCTGTGTACACCACAACCCCAACAAAACACTCTCATTGGAGCAAGGCAAACATCCTGTTATACGTTAGCCGCAACTTCGGATGAACATAGATCTATCAGCCGCACTTTGAATCACCACAATTTAAACAGGTCGTGCAACCATCCATCAAAATCACAGCCTTGGTATGGCATTTACCACACAAACGAGCATCAGCAGGGAATCCCCCTTCTTTAATTTCGCTGACCTGACCATTCATTGCTTCGTACTCAGCACGTTTTTCAGCCAGTATTTGTTGTTGGGTTTCGCTCAGTCCTTCCGGCTCCATCATTCCAATCATCTTCAGGTGGCTTTCAATGGCATAACCAATTTCAGCGACAACGGAAGGCATGAAACGGCCTCCTGGTTTAAAATATCCGCCTTTCGGATCAAACACGGCCTTCAACTCTTCGACCAGAAAGGTTACATCCCCACCCTTGCGAAAAACCGCCGAGATCACTCTTGTCAGTGCAACCACCCACTGAAACTGATCCATGTTTTTGGAATTGATAAATATCTCGAAGGGCCGACGTATCTCATGTTCAGTACCGGGGTTCAACACCATATCGTTGATCGTCACATACATGGCGTGTTCGCTTAGAGGGGTTTTGATTTTATAAGTCGCTCCCATCAACAGTTCCGGTCGTTCAACGCTTTCGTGCATGTGTTGAATATTATTCGGCTGCTCATCTTTCTGTTGCTGGATTTTGCGCTGCTCATCCAGATTCACCACATCATAAGCAACGATTTTACTGTCTATCTTTTTAACCATTATCTTGTCTCCTGCATCAAACCGTCAGGTTATCCGCCACTATAATTTGCCGTAATAACCTTCTTTTAATGCATCGTATAAATTCGCGGCACTGTGAATTTCCCCGTCATACTCAATTTCTTCATTGCCTTTTGCTTCGATGACAGTGCCATCCTGCAACGCAAAACGGTATACCGTACTCTCCAGATCTTTTTCCTTCACCAGCACGCCCTGAAAGGCCTCTGGATTAAAACGGAACGTGGTACATCCTTTCAGTCCTTTCTGGTAAGCGTAAAGATAGATATCCTTGAAATCCTCATAGGGATAATCACTCGGTACATTAGCCGTTTTGGAGATGGACGAATCAATCCACTTCTGCGCAGCAGCCTGAATATCAACATGCTGAGTAGGAGTGATATCGTCAGAGGTCAGAAAATAATCCGGCAGCTTTTCATCTTCCTGCTGCGAATATGGCATGGCTTTAGGGTTCACATAAGTGCGATAGGCCAGTAGCTCATAAGAAAACACATCAACTTTTTCTTTTGATTTTTTCCCCTGACGAATGACATTGCGACTGTAATGATGCGCAAAACTCGGCTCAATACCGTTTGAAGCATTGTTGGCAATTGACAGAGAAATGGTACCGGTCGGAGCAATCGAACTATGGTGAGTAAAACGCGCGCCAGTTTCAGCAAGTTGTTCCACCAACTCCGGAGCCTCTTCCGCAAGCTGCTGCATATAACGACTGTAGCGGGCATGTAAAATTCTGCCCGGCACTTTGCTACCAGCCTTGTAGCCGTCGGCCAGCAGTTCGGGTCGTTTGCGCAACATTGCTTCAGTCAATTCATATTCCTGCAGCAATGCTGGTGCCGCACCTTTTTCCTTGGCCAGCTCCAATGCCTGTTGCCAACCAACCAGCGCCATTTGCAGCGTGACTTCCTCGGTGAATGCAATCGAATCCGGATCACCGTATTTCATACCCAGCATGGTAATGGCCGAACCCAACCCCAGATACCCCATACCATGACGCCGTTTTTCGGTAATCTCAGCCTGTTGTTGTGCCAGAGGAAGACCATTGATTTCCACCACGTTATCGAGCATGCGGGTAAAAATCGCCACGACTTCACGGAATTTATCCCAATCAAAACGAGCCTCATCAGTAAACGGAGAGGTAACAAATTTGGTCAGGTTGATGGAACCCAGCAAACAGCTGCCATAAGGAGGCAAGGGCTGTTCACCACATGGATTGGTGGCCCGTATTTCCTCACAGAACCAGTTATTGTTCATTTCGTTGACTTTGTCGATCAAAATGAAACCCGGTTCAGCAAAGTCGTAGGTAGAGGTCATGATCACATTCCACAGCTTTCTGGCCGGAATTGTGCTGTATATCTTAAACGCAACCTGGCCGAGATCATTATTAACGTACCCATCGGTAACATGATAATCCTTCCAGATCACCTGTTCCGGATCATTCAGCTCAAGACCAGAACGCTCCAACTCTTTTTCGGTCACAGGAAAACACAGAGGCCAATCCTGATCATTGATCACTGCTTCCATAAATCCATCGGTAATCAGCAGCGACAGATTAAACTGACGCAAGCGACCGTCTTCCCGTTTGGCTTTAATAAAGTCGAGAACATCAGGATGACTGATATCAAACGTTGCCATCTGTGCTCCCCGGCGGCCACCGGCAGAGCTGACGGTAAAACACATTTTGTCGTAGATATCCATGAACGACAGCGGGCCTGAGGTATAAGCACCTGCACCTTCTACAAATGCATTTTTAGGTCTCAGAGTAGAAAACTCGTAACCGATACCACAACCCGCTTTTAAGGTCAGACCGGCTTCATGGACCTTACTTAAAATGCCATCCATGGAATCAGAAATCGTACCTGAAACGGTGCAGTTTATAGTTGACGTTGCCGGCTTGTGTTCCAGTGCACCGGCATTCGAGGTAATCCGTCCAGCGGGAATGGCACCATTTTCCAGCGCCCACAAAAACTTATCGAACCATTTGCCTTGAGCATTCTTTTTTTCAACTTCAGAAAGAGCACTGGCAACGCGGGCAAAGGTGGCATTCAGATCACAGTCAACCGGTTTTCCTTTGGAATCTTTGAGACGATATTTACTGTCCCAAATATCTAGAGAGGCTTCTTGATATTGAACAACACTGCTATCGGTTTGATTAGGCGGCACGACTTCAGTCATATAAAGATCCTTCTGCTATGCAAAGCAAACTTGATGGATTTAGAGGTTTTTCAGGTTAGTGATTACCAACCTTGAGACTACTACATATAGTTTTAAGTCGCGAGTATATGCCACTAGATATTGGGTGTTAACTCATTTTTTTGGGAGTAGTTCCCGTCTTTGACAAATGTCATAAACAAGTGAATTTCATACAACAAAATGGAATTAAATATTCAGAAAACATACCGGGCTATTTATTCTATTTTTGGTTATCAAAATAACTTTTAATACCTAAAAAAATAATTAACCTGACAATTAAAACAAGTTTTTGAAAAATTTTTGCATTCATAAACAGCGACTGAAAGCGCTTACAATTTCAATACAGAACCGTTCAACGCTCTCCCAAAAAAAGAGCGTTAAAGTAGATGTGGTATTCAGAAAATACAAAGAGTTCTGAAAACAGGAAATGCATTCGAACCCAGGTTCGCGGAACAGTATTATTTAATCTGCGCCCGCATGCGATTGATGACCTCCCGATAATCCGGGGCACCAAAGATGGCAGAACCCGCAACAAATGTATCTGCACCAGCAGCTGCGATGTCGCCGATGTTATCGACATTCACGCCGCCGTCCACCTCCAGTCGGATATCCATTCCACTGCGATCAATCAGCTCCCGCACCTGACGAAGCTTATTCAATGTAGAGGGAATAAAAGACTGACCGCCAAAACCGGGGTTAACGCTCATCAGCAGAATTATGTCGAGTTTGTCGAGCACATATTCCAGATAACTTAACGGCGTGGCAGGATTCAGCACCAGACCAGCCATACACCCATGGCTTTTGATCAGTTGTAAGGTTCGGTCAACGTGGTCAGATGCTTCCGGATGAAAAGTGATGGAACTGGCACCGGCAGCCGCAAAGTCACCAACGATGCGATCCACCGGCCGTACCATCAAATGAGCGTCAATATGCGCCGTTATGCCGTATTTTCTCAGTGCCTGACAGATCATCGGCCCAAAAGTCAGATTGGGAACATAATGATTATCCATCACATCAAAGTGAACCCAATCGGCACCGGCGGCCAATACATTTTCAACCTCCTCACCAAGACGGGCCAGATCAGCAGCGAGGATGGACGGAGCAATAACAGCAGTAGACATGAGTATTCTCTCTGGCTAGGGTCTGAAGGGCGCGCATTGTAACGCGACCACCCAGACAGTTACACCAATAATGGTCACTGGTACTACCTTTGCAACATGATTCAACAGGCCATGGATCAACGCTGATTTTGATCAACCGGTATTCACCGGTTTTACTCACATACCAATATTGAAAGGACAGAAGAGGATAATTGGCAAATTTATGATTAAGGGCAAACTCTGGCCGGTACGGTGTCCGGCGACGGCTAAATTTGTTATCTGTCTGAGCCTGCTGTTCTGCTGTCGCACAGTGATGGCGATGACAGAACAACAACAGACAGAAGATTTGAAAAAATACTTCAGCCAGTCCATCAACGCAGAGCAATTGGTCAATATTCCCATGGGTGCCGGTAATATGAGCGCACTTTTTATTGAGCAGCGGACAGAATCCCCTCAGGGTGCCATATTACTCATTCCCGATACTGAGCAATCGCCCATGTCACCGGAATTACTTGAGCGAGTGCGTAACTATCTGCCCGATGTCGGCTGGTCAACACTGGCCATTTCACTGCCCGACCCCACCACCTTACCGATTCCGGCCCGGCAACTGTCTCCCGAGCCTCAACCCTTCAACTATAATCCGGACCAGACGACTCAGATGTATGAACGTATTCGCGCCGGAATCGCATTTCTGCAACAACGCAACATTTTTAATCTGGTGTTGATCGGATTTGGTTCCGGTGCTGACTGGTCCGCCGCTTATATGTCTCAACAGCTGACCCAAGAGGATAACGAAGGTTACGGACTGGTTATGGTCAATCCTCAAACACCCAAAAATATCCCGGCTCTCGACCTTCCGAACAGCCTCAGCACTTTGACGATCCCCATCCTCGATATTTACTTCGACCAGACTCAGGCAGATATAGTTCGCGCCAAACGTCGAAAGGCCGCTATCGCCCGGGCCGAAGCAAAACGCAACAAACCCATCAATGGCTATTTACAAACACTGCAACCCACAGCCGCTTCGCGTTTTGCCGATGGGCCTGATCGCATCACCCGGTTCATTTGGGGATGGCTAAAAACAAACCTCGGTGGCAAACAACTTAAAGCAGGGAAGGGAGCGCAAAAAAAATAAGACTTACACCGTTCGAACCAATAACCTTCTATCGCACAGTAACCATTGTCATAACACGCCAGAATAAAAACCGGCAAACCTGAGCATATCTGTCAGCAATATAATATCCATACTAAGAAATCAGACAAATACGAATCATCACATCTTCCATAAACTGATTGCTAATTTAATAACTGTGCCAATACACATCGCCGGGCATTGTTATGACATACAAATGTAATCATCATGAAAACGCGAGCGACATCCTTTATTCATGTATTATTGAATGTGCAGCTATACATCACGGATAAAATTGCGGTTTGGAATAAACACGCCAGACAGACCACCCAGAATCCAGAAAATGGCAGCAATGATGATTCCGTACCATTACTCCGCGTCAATAAGATACTGAGAAAAAGGTTACGACAAGATCTGAATAATAATCACTACTAAGAAGACAGCTAATGAAGAATAACAACCACACTGAAGCACCCGAAAAAACCTTTTTTTCAAGGCCAACAAATCCAGTCCTGCATGCAAAAGGCTGTAATTTCTTTCTGAGTCTGTCTTACATTGCAAACGGACTTTTATGTAACTACGAAACTATTTCTATTTACCAGAGGTTTTCTATAATCTGATCGTGGATTCGCACATCAAAATAAATCGACGACAACCCTATTTGCTGCCAATAAAGATATAGACCATCACAACGACCAGTCTCTGACATTTCAGTATTTACATAAGTTCATCCTAAAGTACGATTGAAAAAATAAACAGAATTTATCCAACAGGCCAAATTCGAACCAAAAACATTCAATCAAATTTTTCTGCCAATTTGTTCACATATTTACAGAATGAGCGTCATTCCTCCTGTGATTTTAAACAAATCAAAGAGGGATAATATGAGAGTTTCTGTAACCCACACGGACCTTGATCAGGCATTTTCGAAAATCTGGCTGGAACACAAGAACAGTGTTCGTCGTTATTGTCTACGCTGTTTATCTGACAATCCCGACACCGTAGACGATGTCATGTCAATTACCGCTGAAAAAGCCTGTCGTTTTTTACGCTCTACCGATACTTCTATCCAAAACCCTTTAGCGTGGCTCTGTACTATGGCACGCAACGTCTGCACAGATCTGCACCGCACCGAAGCAAGAGAATTTGAGCTGGTAAAACAGGTCTGTAATTCTCCAAACACATTTTTTTTTGCCGCTAACAACAGCGAACCACTGGAACAGGCTATCGAGAGGGAATATGAATTGTCTTCTCTACTCTCGGCAATTATGAAACTCCCAAAAAGACAGCAAGAGCTGTTATCCATGAGAGTCCTGGATGGGCTTGATTATCAGCAGATGGCATTGCACACACACATGTCCACCGTCAATCTGCGGAAAATTGTGCAATTGGCCCGACAGCAGTTACGGACAACCCGATTTAACCAGGCTTCACATATTTAGTCTGCCACCGTCTATTACGAACTATAGAAACATTCTTGAGACCTGAAATAACCAGGATTGGCGGAGCCTGCCGGAGGAAAAATGACGGAATATGTATGGTACGCTGCATATACTAAATACCGAAAAGAATTACGCTTGATTGCAGCGCTCGCTAAACAAGGTATCGAAGGATATACCCCGCTCGATCAGGCAAAAATGCCCTTATTTAAAAACTATGTGTTTGTCCAGGCGATGGAGTCACAACTGCATCGCCTGACCTACTTACCCGGGTTTGCCTACCTGGTCAGCTTTGGCGGCCAACCCGCCACCATTCCAGCAACTCAAATCAGCGCCTTAAAACACCTGTCCCATCTGGGTCATGCCGTCAGCAAACAACAGTACACGTTAGTGCCCGGCAATCATGTCAGAGTGACCAACGGTCCTCTGAAAGGACTCACCGGCAAACTGGTGGAAATCAAAGGTAAACACAAACTCGTGGTAGAGATTAGCAGGCTCGATCAGGCACTCATGGTAACTCTATCTGCCGACCAGGCACTGCCCATAGAAACACTCATTCCCATGCCTCATTCAGGAGAACAGCATCATGCTGAGTGATCACAGCAAACAATTGCTGCAAGCGCAATTGATCCGTCATGAAGGTCTAAAAACAGAAATTTATCGTTGCTCTGCCGGAAGACGAACCATTGGCGTCGGCCGTAACCTGGACGATAAAGGACTGTCAATCGAAGAAGCAGCCTGGTTGCTGGAAAACCGTGGTCGATCAGATCAGGCAAAAAAGGTACTGCAATACGGCATCAGTCAACGTAGTCAGATAGCTCTGCTCGATAAAGGCATCACTATCGCCGAGGCACAGACTCTGCTTGCCCATGATATCGACGAAACCTGCCAGCAATTAAACAACGAACTGCCGGTCTACCTGATACTCGATCAATGCCGCCGCCGGGTGCTGGTTAATATGGCATTTAATCTTGGCGTCAATGGCCTGATGAAATTCAAAAACATGCTGGCAGCACTGGCCAACCGTGACTTCAATCGGGCCGCCGTTGAAATGCTGGATTCCAAATGGGCACGGCAAGTCGGCAAACGCGCCGAAGAACTGGCCAGACAAATGGAAACTGGCCAATGAACCGGGCACCGGAACAGGTTCAAATTGAACAACAGCTGGCTGCCAGTCTTTATCGTCTTGGAACCGTTCTGTCAGAACAGGCAGATATGGAAATCATCCGTTCACATCACCGGACATTTCTGGAAACACTCAGCCAGTTATCCTGCTGCCTACCATTTGAACAATTAGCCTCAACCTTCAAGCTTGATCAAAAAAGCCTGCATCTGCTGGCTCTGGCGTACATCTGTAGCATGGAACCCGATGCCATCACTTCTTTTTTCAATACCTCATGGTATGAACAGGGGCCATCACTGAGTATCTACCGGGCAACTCACCTGCTGACCGATACGTTACCTGCATCACCAGCCTGCACGGTGGACTGGTTGAGCTCGCCGCTCCATCACTGGCACTTACTCACTGCAAACGGTCCGGTATCTCACGCACTGCACCTGGACGAAACCGTGGTCAGAACATTGGCAGGCTTATCACCCGGCATAGCACAGATGACCCTGCCAGCCACACTCAACACTGGGCACGCCATCTGCTATTCCAGCCAGTTACAGCAAACCAACACACGGATCATCACCATTGATTGCGCGCACCCAGACGAACGACAGCTCTGGATATTGTCCAAAGCCGCAGCTCTTGGACACGATCACTGCATCATTCTGGATACTCCGGAAATACCGGACAGCGAGTCACTGCGCTACCAGCTGCGAAATATAGCGTTGGGCAATTCCGATCCTTTTATTTATTGGCCGCAAGGCGCGGCTATGTGCCAGACCAGACCGGCACTGACAGGAATACTCGATGACTGGCAGCAGTTGGATACAGGATGCATCATCTGCAACCAACCGGAACCATCAGCGGTTGGCGAAGATGCCCACTGCCGCACTCTGATGACAGCAACATTTACATCCGTCAACTGCCCACAACCGGATGAAAACGCGCGCACCGGGTTATGGCAGCAACTGGGCCAAAACATCGGCGAGAATGGCTTGACCTCAGCACAGGCACAATGGCTGGCACGTCTGTATCCATTAATGCCCGGTCAGATAGCAGAGATCTGTCAACGAATAAATAAACCGGACAATAACGAGTCCTTGATAACACAACTGCAACAAGCCTGTCTGACTCAATACCAGAGCAAACATCCGCAGCTGGCCACGTTATGTCCACCGAGCGTAAGCTGGGATGACATGGTCCTCACAACTCATACCCGTCAACAACTGCAGGAACTGATCTTACGGGTTCGTTATTCCACAGAACTGAGCCAACAGTTGAACCGTTTCAAACCCGGTCTTCAGGCATTGTTCTGGGGCAAACCCGGTACCGGGAAAAGCATGGCAGCCGAAGCCATGGCCGCCGAACTGGTATTGCCGTTGTACAAAATCAACCTGGCCAACGTTGCCAGTAAATGGATCGGTGAAAGCGAAAAACATCTGGCCAGTCTGTTCGATCAGGCCGAACGTCAACGCGCCATTCTGCTGTTCGACGAGGCTGATGCCATCTTTGGCCGGCGCAGTGAAATCTCCTCCAGTCATGACAAACATGCCAACATGGGGGTCAGTTATCTACTTCAACGCATGGAGCATTATCAGGGCCTGCTACTGCTCTCAACCAATTTTAAAAGTAACCTGGATGAAGCCTTTCTACGCCGTTTTCACAGCGTTATTGAATTTACCATGCCGGATATACATACCCGCCTGAATCTCTGGCAACACGCCCTTCGAGGGCAATACCAGCCAACAGGCAATATCGATCTGGACAGTCTGGCAGCCGCCTTCGAATTCAGTCCAGCCCAAATCGCCAATATTGCTGAACTGGCCACGCTGTATTGTCTGGCAGAAAAACGCAGCCGCATCTCTGCCGACATTCTCGCGCGTGCCATCCTACGGGAACTGGACAAACACAACGCCGGCTATCTGGCTATCCAGAAAGTCAATCAATGGCTCAAGGGCCAACAGTAAGGAGCCACCATGGACCCACTTATTCTGCACAAAGTACAACAGACGCTTCAGGCTTTGATAGAACGGCGCGTTCTGGCACTGGATAACGACAGCGAGCGCGAGATCGAACTCAGTTTCGTGGCACCCGACGAAAGCTTCGTCAGCGAGTTGTCGACCCGTCCGGTTATCAACTGCTACCTGATAGGTATCGCCGAAGACCGCAGCCGTCGCCGCAGTGATCCGGTACGCGCGGTTATCAATAATCAGAAAACCGAAAGTGCCATCTACCAGGAGCCACGCTACGTCGATATCAGCTACATGCTAACGGTCTGGAGCAAGGACAAAACCGGCAGCGCTTTGATCGAACACCTGTTGATCGGTTACCTCATTACCGGACTCGGTTACTTCGATTTTCTGCCAACGGAACTGCAACAGGCATTTCAACTGAACACCGATCCATTCGGCATCCGCATGACGTTATTTGGCAGCGAACACAGTGAAAAAGTCACCGGACAGGTCTGGCAGGCCATGGGCTCCACCCCCAAACCGAGCCTGATGCTGTCCTTATCCATTCCCGTCACGATTGCAGAACCCGGCGCCGTATCCGTGGTCCGGGAAATTGATCGTGCCATGAAACGCTATTAACCCAGCATTAACACCCTGCCGGGTTCATACAACTTCCCGGAATCATCCTCAACCCAGCATAGAAGACACAGGACATTCCTATGACCAAGCAAATCAAAAAGACCCTTGCAGAGTCTGCCGATAAAGAAAAAGAAACTGCCAGAGACAAACTGAAAAAATACTTCGAACCCGGTGATGTACCCACCTCATCGGAGTTTAGTGAGTTGATTGATGCAGCCACCAGCGCCAGTGATTTAATCACCGGGACTCTAGACAACGCCCGACTACCGGCACAGATTGATCTGAGCCAAAGCGGCACCGTTAAAAACAGCCACATCAAAGCCGGCAGCTTCGAAGGCAAAGGCGAAAAACTGACTAGCCTCAACGCTTCTAAAATCAGCAGCGGCATCCTTGCCAATGACCGACTGCCAGTACAAATCGATCTGAGCAAAGGCGACACTGTTTCAGACAGTCACATCAAAGCCGGCGGCTTCGAAGGCAACGGCGAAAAACTGACTAGCCTCAACGCTTCTAACATCAGCAGCGGCATCCTTGCCAATGACCGACTGCCAGCAGAAATCGATCTGAGCAAAAGCGACACTGTTTCAGACAGTCACATCAAAGCCGGCAGCTTCGAAGGTAACGGCTCGGAACTCACAAAACTGGACGCGGCCAACATCACCAGCGGTATCCTTGCCAATGACCGACTGCCAGCAGAAATCGATCTGAGCAAAAGCGACACCGTTGAAAACAGCCACATCAAAGCCGGTAGCTTTGAAGGTAACGGCTCGGAACTCACAAAACTGGACGCCGCCAACATCACCAGCGGCACCCTTGCCAATGACCACCTGCCAGCAAAAGTCGATCTAACGCAGGTGACAAAACCAAACGAAGAGAGCTGGGTCACGGCAGACTATTTTCAGGGTAGCGGCGAAAAACTCACAAAACTGGACGCAGTCAACATCACCAGTGGCACCCTTACCAATGACCACCTGCCCGGCCACATTGACCTGACTCAATTGACAGACGGCGAAAACACCACCATTAAGGCTGCCAACATCGAAGGTAATGGCCAAAACCTGACCGATCTCGATGCCAGCCATATCAGTCAGGGCACTTTGAACCCTGAACGCCTGCCAGCACAAATCGATCTGACAACACTGACTCAGAACAGCGACAGCAAAGTCGTCGCTGATATGTTTGAAGGCAATGGTGCAGGACTACAACAATTGGACCCGACAGCTCTGAGCGATCTGGTACCGGTGGATAAATTGCCGGTGACAGATATCGAAAACGAACTGAGCTTCCTGACCACTCAAAAGAAAATCAAAACTGCCAACCTGCCCGTCGCCAGCCAATCCCAGAGAGGTATTTTAAAACTGGCCACCGAGCAGGAAGCGGCCGATACCACCCAGGCCGGTGTGGCGCTGTCACCAGCAACACTGGCCTCTGCGCTCTCACTCGAAAATCTGTTCGAATTTGTTGAGGATACCGGTCAGACGATCGCCGCCGATGATATTCCAGATGGCAAAATTCTCGCCCTGTATACCATTGTGAGTTGAGGTGCTTATGATGTATTTCAAAAAAGATCAGGAGTTACGGGCATTAACCAGATGCTTTATTAAAGATGGCAACAATGCCCGACAACTTCAGCAGCTGCACACCGTGCGCGGCGAACAACTTCATCAGTCCGTTTTCGGCCGGCCGACAATCACCATTGGTCAGGATGGTGACAATGTCGGTGGCGGTCTGGTGGTACTGAATGGCTGCGGCATTATTTTTACCGACCCCGGAAGCTATACCTTTACCGTACCAACTGGCGTGCAGCACCTGCACATGGTAGTGGTCGGTGCCGGAGGCAGTGGCGGACGTGGTCCCGGAATAGGCTCTGGTGGTGGTGGTGGTGGCCTGGCAGCAGCCAATTCTATCAAGCCATTGACCAACAGTCTGAGCATCACCGTTGGTGCTGGCGGTGCAGGCCACGATCAAGACAGTCAGGGTGACGATGGTGGTGACAGCGCCATACTTAATTATCTCAAGGCAACCGGTGGTAAAAGCGGACGAATGGAAGAAGCAACCGGCGGCAACGGTGGTATTGGCATGGGTATCATCACTCAGGCGATCATCGGTCAAGGAGGAACCGGTGGATTTGCACTGGAAGAGGGTTTTGATGCCGGCGGCGGCGGCGGCGCTGGGGGCTATGGCGGCAACGGCGGAACTGGCGGCGGTCTCAACGGCAATCCCGGTCCAGGCAGCCATGGCGCTGGCGGTGGTGGAGGCAGTGGCAGTGAAAGCGGTACTGGCGGCCAGGGTGGCGGTGTCGGCCTGTTTGGCAAGGGCGCCGATGGCCTGGCCGGACAAAACAGTCAAGGCGCACAGGGCGGCGCTGGCGGTCCCGGTAGTCTATTGCAGCAATATCCCTATGTCGCTGGCGGTGGTGGTGGTGGTGGCGATGAGCCTGGATTCTCCAACGCCGGACAAAATGGCGCCGTCATGATCTGCTGGGGAGAACCACTGAAACTGTAACGCCACGCCTTGCACCATGCCATCACATTATCCATTCAGACTATACAACAGGACTCAGATATGAACCCCAACATCTCCATCAAATATGCCGTTTATGGCGGCAGTACCGGTACCTCACAAGCCAGAGACATTACCGCCCTGCTGCAAAAACGCATCAACAAAGGCGAGCTCAATATCACCTTCGACAACAATACCTTCGGCGATACCGCACCCGGTCAACACAAGGGTTTTGCCGTGATCGCCGATATCAACGAACAGAGCTTCGTTTATGCCGGTATCGAAGGCGACCACGTGGATTTCTCCAAACCACCCGTCAACGGCTATGCCCACCGCAATCTCAGAATCAATGACATTACCGCCACGTACGATCCCGGCAACAATCACCTGTTCAGTCATTGTCAGCTGGACATCGAGAACCTGGCGGCCGAAGATTTCCCCAACCCCCACGCTCCCAGCGCCTGGGTCTGGCTGGATTTTTACCTGGTGGCCGACGACGATCCCATCCAGACAACGGATCAGTTCATAAAAATCGGTGCCCTGCCCGTTGCCATCAAACCGGTTCTGAACCACTCACACAGTCAGTCTGTCAGCATTTCAAGTCCGGACACCTATGACATGGCCGGATTTCTGCTCAGCAGCCCGAACCTGGTGCCAGTAGGGGATTATTTTCTGTACATTCAGGTACGTAATGATGACAACACCATAACAACGGCGACAGGCGCGTTCTCGTCCGAATCATACTCGTATATTTTGAATGATTATTGACGGAACAGATTTGCGGCGCTCTGAATAATAACCTGTGCCTATCACTCTTCAGCCGTCATAACTATCGACAGCCATTGGGAAACAACCGGTTTCCGTAAGCGCCCGATCTATATTCCAGACCATACCCCAGACAGTTACCACTCATCATTTCCGTCCATGATAAATTCAAAGGTATCACTATGTTAGCACAGAAACCATCAGAGACTGAACCGCCAGCAGCCGAACAACAGAAAACCGCTCCTACAACCGCCCCGGCGACCCCCTCTACAAGCATCAACAACCATCAGGCCTATGAGGGACCGGAAGGCAGCGTCTCAGCGAAACGGTTAACCGTCAACACCATTCACTTCCCGGCAATTGCTGCCAAAGAAGCGAAAACCGGTAGCCATGATATTGAAATCCGGCGCAGTGATGCCCCTCGTAAAACCGGACAAATTGCCGTATGGCAGCAAATGACACAGGGGGGCTCAGGACTGGGGCGCAAGCTCGACAACAAGCTTCAGTCACGCCGGGCCTGGCATACTGGAAGTGAAGAAGATCCTATCTATTTTCTCAGCGTCGCGCCTAAAAATGAGCAATTTGTAATTGGTAATCGGGATACCCTGATCAAACGCATCATACGTCCATACTGGACTCCCAAAGGCAATACCCAGCTCTACGATGTGGACCATAAGAAAGAGTATCAACTCGGTGGCGATGACAAAAAACCCGACGAAGATAATTTATGGTTATTGGACAGCTCGACCAACCGCAGCGCAGGTGCTCGTATCAACAATGCCATCAACAAGGGGATCGGCAGTGTATTAGAACCCTGGAATAATCCGAACAAACCGGATGTGGATAGCGTCAGAAAAACCTACAGTGTCACCCTCAAAAACATCATCTGGGACGCTCCGTTCAAAGGTAATTCCGAAAACTATACGGCAGCGGATATCGCTGAACGCGCGACCCAGTTGGAACCGCTGAAAGCTATGAGCCGGTCGGATGTCAAAAAAGCCGGCCTGCAGCCAGGAAAAGGAGAGTTTCTGATCTTTAACAACGCTTCTGGCGGACGTTCCCGAACCATCGAACTGGCAGGGTCCGCAGATAAAACAGTTCCATTTACAGATACCAGCTTTATCGCCGGCTTTAAGCCGCACACCGCCATTTTTAACGATAAGGACGAAGACCCGATCAAAATCGTGGGGGTACTCTGGCCGGATAACCCAGCTCTGAAAAGTGCAGGTGTCGAAACCAGTTTTTCAATCTCACCCATGCCAGGACTGGCGCAGACCGGATACCTGAACTTCGGTCAGGCAGAACGGCAAATACAGAAAATCTTCAAAAAGAACCTGGAAGTCGAAGCTCTCAGTCCGTTAACACTCTCCTCAGTCACTCTGGATGAGAATAATAACCTGATCATCAAGGGAAAAGTCGTGACCAATCTACCGCTGCTGCGCGGGGCGGACATAGACTTCACCATCACAGGCAACGAACTAAGTATCGAAAAAACCTTCGCAAGTCAGGAAGTTTCCGTACCAGCACCCTTCCACCTCAATAAATCATCACTGACGCTGGCACTCTCTACCAGCAAAGGACTCAGTGCCAATGGAGAGGTGAACTTCGCCATAGATCGCGTTGGCTCCGGCAAAGTCAGTGCAACGGCGGATACCACTGGATCGCTGGCTCTGGCGGGTACGTTTAAAATGGATGAACAACTCTTTGGCAAGTCAGAAATCGCCGTCGGCTATCAACAGGGGCAGTGGTACCTGAATGGCACCACAGAAATAGCCGAAGGCAAAATACCAGGTGTCAGCCATGCCCAGGCAACGGTTGGTTACCATCAAAACGAAGGCCTGTCCATCGCTGGTAAAGCAGACCTTAACCTGCCAGGCATTGACCAAAGTTCTCTGGATATCGGTTATAACAGCCGTACCGGACTTTATATGCGCGGCACCGCAAGCACCGGCAAAACCATCCCTGGCATCGACAATGCCGAACTCAAAGTGGACGTGGCCGAACGCCGCAATGAGCCAGGATTTAAAATCTCAGCCAGCGGTGCAGTACAAGCACGGATCGCCGGAGTCAATGCCAAATTTACCGTCAGTTATGACGACGGAGCCTTTACCGCAGAAGGCAGCGGTCAATACAAACGTGGCTTATTCAGCGGTCAACTGCACGCCGGTGTCACCAACCGAGGCATCGATCCGAAAACAGGTAATTTGCTGAATACTCCAGCGACCGACGGAAAATTCAAAATCTTTGGAGGTGGCCGCCTATCGATGAAACTAACACCATGGTTACAGGGAATGGTCGGGGTTCAGCTGCAACCCAGCGGTGATATTCTGGCTGACGGTCAGTTATCACTGGCCAATCCTGTCACCCTGTTTGAGCGCAAGGCGTTTAATCGCAAACTCTTCGGGGTAGCCGTGCAGGTTCCCATCGTGCCGCTGATCGTTGCCGAAGTTGGCGCCAACCTGAAAGCGACCGCCAGCATTGGTCCCGGTCAGATAACGAAGTTGCAGTTAGGCGTACGGTATCACTCCGCTCGCCCCAACAACACCAAGGTCTCGGGAGACGCAGAAGTGAAAATACCTGCAGATGCCGGTATTCGACTCGCAGCGCGCGCCGGCGTCGGAGTTGGAGGAGGTCTGGCCAGCGCAACAGGCGGCATCGAGTTGGGAGGTATGGCCGGCCTGACAGGTGTTGCCAAAGCAGAAGCATCTACCAGCTGGACACCCGCAAAGGGATTGATCATGGATATGAAAATGGGACTGCATGCCTCACCCAAATTTGTCTTCGATATTTCCGGTTATATCAATGCTCAACTATTGGGTGCCGATCTTTACGATAATACATGGCAATTTGCCTCCTATAGTTTTGGGCCGGACTACCGCTTTGGTGTCAGTCTGCCGATTCACTATGAACAAGGGAAGCCATTCAAGATGAGTGTCTCGGATCTGCAGTTTGAAGTTCCACCGATTAATGCCAAAAAGCTGATGAGAGACTTGATCGAAGACATTGTTTAAGGAATTGAGCAACCGCCGTTGTGTCGTAAGCGTTCATTCTGAGACGTACTTGACCGGCTTATCAGCGACCGCATCGGCATCCAGAAAGTCGTTCTTGTTGGACCTCACGCAGGGCAGATAATATTCGCCTAACTTAACCCAACGATTGTTATTACTGGAAGCAAAAATACTAATGTCATCGCCTGTTCTGGCTAATTTAAAGTACGGTCCTGTATCTTCGAATTCATAGTATTCTACATCCCCATTATGGTGACGGATTTCAACAATGGTGCCAAGTGATTACCAGGATCATCATCGAGACCGATGAGGAACACAGCGCTCAGGTGGCGCGGTTGGTCTCCGGGGTAATCGGGCTGGTCGAACATCAGTTGAACCGGGTGTATGGAGAGATCTAAGCGGTACGAGGTTGGCGGTAGCGGATTCGGTCGTTGAATGGAACAGCCCCGGTAGTTCGGGGCTGTTGGTCTGGAGGGAGACTGGCAATTTAGCTGGATGGCAAAAGGCAAGACTTGACCCCATCGATTCTCTATGGGGAGGTGGAAGCGGTTCGGGACTGGCGGTAGCAAATTTACCGCTAGGCAGAACAGCCCCGGTTGGAGCTGTTGGGGTGGAAAGAGGGGCGCTTAAATAATTGCGTCCCCTTATCTGATCTTCCTCGCTTTAAAAAACAGATATATTCCAGCTAGGATTACACCTGAATAAAAAGCTATAAAACTACCAAGTAGTTTTATTTTCCCGAGCACTAACACATCGTAGTTTATAAAAATTGCTTGTATCGGAGACCACAGAACAATCATCAAGTAATTTGGGTTTAATGCTCCTGAAGCCATGGTGCCATATACAGCGCAGATGGCTAAGAATATGCTACCCACGATATAGCAAATAAGAAGTCTGGATATCAATTTCATTTTAAACTCACTCTATCTTCTTACTGCATATCGCATTCACATCTACGTATTGTTGGATTCGGAGAGCCTGGTCTAAATCCCCAGTCGTTATGAACAAGACCGGAACCATAGAATAATGGAGCAGCTGAAATTGTGCCTGGACTGCCATCATCAAGTGGCACATAAACGCCAACATGGCCACCGCTCGCCACAACATCTCCGGGTTGAGGCAACATAAAACCAGACACAATGGTATAACCAGGAATATTGATATTGGGATCAGCCCACTCATCGGCGCTAGGAACCCTTCCATCTGGCATTCGCCCTGGTGGATTCCCGCCTGCATTCAATGCGTCCCAAACAAAGAAATTACATTTCAAAGCACCACGGCCACCCGTACCATTAGAGCCTCGTAAACGTCCTCGTGCTTCACTATGAGGATCCCAAGATTCCCGTCTATCCTCAAAATAATTGTAGGTGACAACAGAAAAGTTATAGGCTCCTAAACCATCCAGGCCTAAAGGATCAATATAAGATAGAGGATTCCCACCGACATACGCATATGTATTCAGCCCACCATTCAACCCAATCGGATCACTCTGCACATACCGCCCGGTCCTCGGATCATAATACCGATGCCAGTTGTAATAAAGACCCGTTTCCTTATCTGCATATTGGCCGGGAAATCTCAGTGGCCGCTGCACATACCCGATATATAACGACGTACCGCCAAACAATCTATTCTCCCAACCTACCGTTGCAGACTGGTTATTGATAAGTCTATAAGGTGCACCTAAATGATCCGGAATAATATAAAAAGGTCATCGGCTTTGATTGTATAATTTAGAGAAGAGTTGCTATCAACGTTGGTACCTTCGATACCCGCAAGAATAGTAGTATCCATAGGCAGATAGTATTCGCCTAACTTAACCCAGCTATTGTTATTACCAGAAGCAAAAATGCTCATGTCATCGCCTGTTCTGGCTAATTTAATACTTATGACTGACGCGCATCATACGCAAACCACACTCACAACTGAACCCACTACCCAGACGGTCAGACGACGCCATCGCATAACAACGTCTTCTGCTGACCATTACCGGCTTTGGAACACACGTCGCATTTATCAATGGCCTCAACTGTTTGCAGAATTCGGGCACTCCCATCTCACCCACACTGAATTTTGCTTTTTGAACACCCTCGCCTCTCTCCTGGACTGTTTATCTGAAAGGTTCAAGGAAAGGTCACTCAGGCACCTGAAAATATAATTCCTTATTGACCATTGTCTGATCTCGAAGTTCTGAAGATACTATTTTCAAAAAGTACACTCCTTCTTCCCTATATTGAGAAGCGAAGTATAAAACCGTATTTTCTGGGACAGTCACTCTAGTTCCGACACTATCTTCTACTTCAAACTCATGATCCGTTTTAATGTAAAATCCTTGCGTTCTAGATAACAAATCTACATCAGGGTTCATTGAGGATAGTATAGCCAATGTAACAACTGCACCGGCAAGAAACGCAACAACAGAAAACAATATGGTTTTCATTCTGACTCCTGATAGTGTTTCACGGAATCAACCAAAAATGGACTCATCCATAGGTTCATATCTAAAGTTTGAGGAGTACTGACTCCTGGTAAAGACATCGTGTGATACCAGGGTAATCCAGCATTTAGGGCTTCCACAACAAGGCTTGAGCAGTATTATCAATAAACCGATCTTAATCATCCATAACATACCACCCATTGTGATTAGGGTGTGGAGAGCTTGAATTGATTAATTTCTGATAAAACTGTTCAATCCGCTCTTGTTCTTGTTCTGTAACATTCAGCACATATCCATTTGCATTACATGTTTTACAGTGATCAGAAGTTTCATAATATGAACTCGCATTTTGAACTGTTAGTACATTAGGACCAACCATACCAAAAGAGCTTAACTCCTGACCTGGCACCCTATATCTTCCATTTGAATATACTGTGCCATCACTTCTTAATGCTGCATGCTCATACCAATGACTACCACCTACTAAAACTTCGACCTCAAGCTCCTTTGGATCGCTATAAGTCAGTGGATTTCCGTTAACATATGCATAGGTATTGATACCACTTTTAAGGCCGATCGGATCACTCTGCACATACCGCCCGGTCCTCGGATCATAGTACCGATGCCAGTTGTAATAAAGACCCGTTTCCTTATCTGCATATTGGCCGGGAAATTTCAGTGGCTGCTGCACATATACAACATATAAAGACGTACCGTCAAACAACGTTGGTACCTTCGATACCCGCAAGAATAGTAGTATCCATAGGCAGATAGTATTCGCCTAACTTAACCCAACTATTGTTATTACCAGAAGCAAAAATACTAATGTCATCGCCTGTTCTGGCTAACTTAAAGTACGGTCCTGTAGCTTCGAATTCATAGTGTTCTACATCCCCATTATGGTGACGGATTTCAACAATGGTGCCAAGTGATTACCCGGATCATCATCGAGACCGATGAGGAACACAGCGCTCAGGTGGCGCGGTTGGTCTCCGGGGTGATCGGGTTGCTCGAACAGCAGTTGAATCGGGTGTATGGGGAGATCGAAGCGGTACGAGGTTGGCGGTAGCGGATTCGGCCGTTAGACAGAACAGCCCCAGTTCGGGGCTGTTGGTGTGGAGAGGGGCACTTAAAATAATTGCACGCCTATTGTATCAATCATTTTCGTTCTCCAAGTTTTGTCGATATTGTCTATTTGACTTTCTGATTCTTATGGTTATGTATGCAAAAAACGCAACAAAGCATACCAAACTACATAATGCAAAAAACCAAAATCGATAATTCAATAGTTCTATTGCTTCTTCGTTTTTTGGAAATGCTGTCTGCCAAGCGTTAAAAATAGCTAAATTCCCAAAGTAAGCAAAACCAAAAAAATAAAGAAGAAGCACTAAAATAAACAACAATGTCGACACCCAAGTTTTGCCATTGTTCTCCATAATATTACTCCAGCCTATATACTCAGATACTTAATATGAATATTGTCTATGGATCTATTTGAGGCCCTGTTCGACACTGGTTGACTACGCCCCACGCAAATGATTGGCAATGATTATAAGGTGGAATAAAGCGCCCCAGAGGTTTCCCAATCTCTAACAAATCGTTAACACATTGCTCATCAACAGGCAGTATCGGATTCGGCCGTTGAACGAAACAGCCCCAGCTGGGGCTGTTGGTTTGAGAGGAGCTAAATAAAATAAATAAGCCCCGTTATTTCAACAAGATGATGGTTTTCCATCCCTTATTAAGACATATCTACCTTCATCCACAAACCCAATCTGACCATTAGGTAGCCTAATTTTATAAAGCTGATAATGCTTAACATCGATACATTGAATAATTTCTACTGCCTGATCAGGTTCCAAATCGGTAATGCTATTATGAGACAAAGAAGAGCTTGCCTGCTCAAGGCTGCTATAAACAGGCACAACACTATTAGCGACTAGATAAATTGTTGGCCTATCAAAATAAAGAGACAACAAGAATACACAAGACACTATGGATAACGTTATAGAAACTGTTACTAACATTCTAGTATTCATCAATAGTCCCATGGTCTAGTCCAAAATCCGTCATCTCCAATTGGCCATGGCCAAGGGTTTCGTTTTGGCCCCTCATAAAATTTCGACCCTCCATAATATGGGGAATCCATTAATCTTTCTCCAAAATCAACTGGAAAAAAAGCATCAAGCAGCGTATACCCAAGCACCTCAGATAAGCATTCCTGGTAAGGGTCTGCGCAATTATTATTCATAACGCCATATTCATCTCTAGGCTTTGCATAACATGCCACTAGCCGCTTTTCTTGTTCTGGCGTTAAAGTAAGAACCACCCCAGTACCAGACCTAAACCCTGTTTGCCGACTTATATAATCAGATGCATTAGGGTAGCATGTATTTCATCCCAGGCTTGCCAGACTCGTGACAATCGCTGCCACTTTTTGTCTTTAAAATTATCCATGGCAACAGCCAAAAAAAGAAAAGCTCCGATCCGGAAAGCGGGGCTTTATGGTTTTGACTAAATAAGGAGTGATGACGCTCCTTTAATTAGGTTTCTACTTGAGTACAATCCCATTAATTCCTTGGTGACTATAGTGATAAACCGAAATATCTTTAACATTAATCACGTGAATCAAATCAATTTGAGATTCAAGTTCTTTATCAATCGATACTAAATCATCGATTTTCTGAAGTAATTCTACCTGCCCTCTAGAATAGCCGCTACTCCTGTAAAACTCCTCTTTATATCCTTTTGCCCAAAGAAAAGTGACTAAATTTGAAATACATAAAACAGAAACAATAGCAGCAATTAAAAAGTATTTTTGTTTTACCATGAACACGTACACCTCCTATAGACAACGCCTTCCCCCCTGAAGCCCCAATCATTTTCTACGACTGTATCAGTTTTAGAACTTTGAGAGGTAGTTAAGCCATTCCCAGTAACAATTCCAGCATTTCCCGTTGCATCTGAATATTGGTGACTCCAACCAACAATGTCACCTGGTTGAGGCTCAGAAACTATTTGATAACCGGGTATAAACACTTCTGGATTACCCCAATCCCCTGCTACTGGACCATACGTTAGTCCAAACAGACCATGCATTGGAGGGACTCGGTATCCTGACTCTTCCAGCATATTTTCTACGAATTGATTACACTTGTTAGTTTCTTCAGGAAAATTATCTTTAGGCGTGTAATAACTCCATTCCTTAGATCCAGTATTAGAAATAGCATTGTTAACTAAATTTTCAGGATTACCGCAATGACATGTACCTTTTAACCCCAGCGGATCAATAAACATCACCGGATTGCCTCCAACGTATCCGTAAGTATTCAGCCCACCATTCAACCCTATCGGATCACTCTGCACATACCGCCCGGTCCTTGGATCATAATACCGATGCCAGTTGTAATAAAGACCCGTCTCCTTATCTGCATATTGGCCGGGAAATCTCAATGGCTGCTGCACATACCCGACATATAACGACGTACCGTCAAACAATCTGTTATCCCCATAAGGAGAAGCGCCTATTTCAAAATCGCGCTTTTCCCAACCTACCGTTGCAGACTGGTTATTGATAAGCATGTAAGGTGCACCTAAATGATCCAGAATAATATAAAAAAGGTCATCGGCTTTGATTGTATAATTTAGAGTAGAGTTGCTATCAACGTTAGTACGGACATAAAAGAGCCTCTTGCAAGGCTCTTTTTAGCGACTGAGGATTGCAAAAATAGATGCGTCCCCTTTATCTTCAAGAGAAGATAATCAATCTCCATTTTTGCCAACGCGGGTTTCAGTTTTGGTTTTTATCTTTCCGATAAAAATAAACAGCAGCTCTAATTATGCTAATAGCATTAATAGGAAACAGGGCCTGATCACTAAGATATGACTTTAATTGATCAACTGTGAGACGTTCTCTATAACCCTTTTCAGTACAATGGTCATTGCTAATTTTTATTAACTCTTCAAGAGACAAATTATTTTTACTTAAATAATGCTCTAAATATTGTTTGGCAGATGCATGTTCATAGCAAGCGATTCCTTCTTCCAGTAAAAGCTTATCACCATCAGATGGTTCGATTTGCCAAGTTTCAGATACTTCATCAGTAGCTGGAACCAATTTTATTTTCGTGCCGCTCACATGCACTGCTTGAAGTCCTAATATATCAATCTTCCAATCACTAATCATAAGCTACTCACAAGTGCAACCTGAATTGTTAACATACTTAGACGGGATATGTAGAGGCACAAGCCATTCGGATTCAGAGATAATTGTACCTGGCAATGTTACCGTATTGTATGGATTAGGGAATGCCATTCCAATTGGCAGAGTAATGACATATACCTGTCCTGAAGAAAAATGTTCTGCAACTCGAATATCAGTTGTCAAACTGATATATGGAGAACTACTGCTATCCATCGCATGTTGCTGCATTAAATATTCTTTCGGATTATCCTCAAGAAGCCACTTACCATAACCGCCAGACTCATGTGCCCAAAATTCAGTCTTCCCTGGTACATCGCCACGATAGAATGTTTGACAATTACTGAGTATGTCAGTGGTGGCCACGTCAGGCATGGTCAGATATTCTGGCGCCTCGCCTGCATCGGAAGATGATGAATGACTATGGCTTGGCACTGCAGGTAAACCATACTGGTCTGTATATAATCCATTATAGCCACTTAAGCCACTGGAGATGGCCCAAAGATAATAGTAATTTTTAAGAGCTTCATCAAAAGCGCCTAAGCCAGTTTGGTCAATAAACCTTAACGGATTTCCACCGACATACAGTTTTTAACGTCAATCCATCTTTATATGAGAAGTATTCTTGGCACTCTTTATCATCCAAATTAATTACTCTTTTCCCTACATCTGACGCCATAAAAAACTCAAAAATTGATGTTGATCCACTTCCATCCCAATCCATTTCACTCCAAGAGTAGTCATTGTTTATGGCTGAGAAGGATCTGCAAGCCAAATAAATCATTAACAATGACAAAAGAGTAAAACTAATCATGATAGAATGTTTTTTTACCGAGCCCATGGCGCACTTGCCTCCGTAGATGGATCTGAAGCTGGGTGCTGAGTCATATTATCAACAGTTGCACCTATATCTATCAAGTTATTCCCCAGATTAACTGGAAACATCGCATTTCCTGTGTCCACTCCCAATTCACTCAAGCAATCCTGAACTGGCGAACCACAGTTATTTGTAAAAGCACTATAGTTTCCATGATCGCTCATCAGGCATTGTTCAAGCTGAAGTTCCTGATAGTCAGTTAAGGGTAATACCACTCCTTGACCGTCCCTGAAATCATTTTTTCCGTAGTATGTTTCGGCAGAACCACTCCACATTCCATGTTGTCCATAGGAATAAACTGTACCATTAATGTCAGTGGAAACATGCCCAAAAGATGACGCGCCCCAACCAACTGGATGCCAAATGGTTACTTCAGTCCTAAGCCCCGTCGGATCAATAAAATTAACCGGATCATTCCTAACATAAGCATACGTATTCAGCCCACCTTTCAACCCAATCGGATCACTCTGAACATAACGCCCGGTCCTTGGATCATCATACCGATGCCAGTTGTAATAAAGACCCGTTTCCTTATCTGCATATTGGCCGGGAAATCTCAGTGGCTGCTGCACATACCCGACATATAACGACGTACCGTCAAACAATCTGTTATCCCCATAAGGAGAAGCGCCTATTTCAAAATCGCGCTTTTCCCAACCTACCGTTGCAGACTGGTTATTGATAAGTCTATAAGGTGCACCTAAATGATCCGGAATAATATAAAAAAGGTCATCGGCTTTGATTGTATAATTTAGAGTAGAGTTGCTATCAACGTTGGTACCTTCGATACCCGCAAGAATAGTAGTATCCATAGGCAGATAGTATTCGCCTAACTTAACCCAACTATTGTTATTACCAGAAGCAAAAATACTCATGTCATCGCTTGTTCTGGCTAACTTAAAGTACGGTCCTGTAGCTTCGAATTCATAGTGTTCTACATCCCCATTATGGTGACGGATTTCAACAATGGTTTTGGGATCACCTTTCTTTCTGTTGAAGCTCAAAATGGGAAGGTTTTTTTGATCTTCAGTTTTAATGATATTTGTCCGCATGAGCGGTGAATTTTATTGTTGTCCGGGATGTAAGCGACGGGTTCACGAGTGCCTCCACTAGAGTAAGCTCTTAAATTTTACCAAGTAGAGATTGGAAAAATTAATGATTTATCAATGACTGACCAGCCGCATTCGGAAGATGGTTAACATTCGATTATAGCGTTGTCGAAAGCTGAGTGATCCAGCATGACCTCTCTGTTCTGCAATCAACCCAAGCTGTCAATCTTGGCCCGACAGTGTTTTTCCGCCAATGTTTGCAATTGTTCGACCCGTTCCGCCAGCCACGTCAGTTGTTCGGTGGTAATGCAGTACTTGGGGTTGTAACGCGATTCCACGTAGGCTTGACACAACAGGTCAAAACAGTTTTGTTCAAAGGGCGTACTTTGCGGAAACGCAGATAAGAACTCCGGTTCGATGCTGCCGGTTAAAGTGCGGAGTTTTTCCAAATCATGAAGTTTGGGTTTGTAATGCGTAAACACCAGTAGAATCATGGAATATAGTTTTTCTGTCACTTGGTGGAGAAAAAAAGCAGCATCACAATAATCTCCTCGGGACATAGCAAACGGATAATAAGCTTGTTGATTGGTAGCCAATTTAAGCCAATGATCAAAATGTCTCTGTGCCTCTATTTTCCGCTCAGGCAGAGACAGTTCTTTAGGCTCTACCAATTCCAGTTTGCCGGTATCATGCAGCAAAATGCCCTCGCGATAGATATCGGCATAAAAATATTGACCCTTGGCCAGTTGGGCATTCACAAACGATATCTCTTCTGCAATCAAACTGACCGGCGTTTTAACTTCCCGCATCAACCGATTAATCAATGATCGCTTGGACTCTATCTTGCGCGCCAATACGCCGTTCTTGGCAATGGCCAGAATATCCATATCGCTTTGATAGCGGTAATGAACGCGGTCCTCTTCCAGATGGTCTACCCAGTCGCCACGGGCATAGCTGCCGAACAAAATCAGCATACTGGGCTTAACCGCTTGCACGATGATCTCAACCGCATGACGCAGTTGCTGTTGTTTATCTGAAGGGAGGTGATCGAGTGATGTTTTCATCCCGGCATCGTAGCAAGTTCTGTGCATAGAACCAATATGAACCTTTATCAACGCCGCCGCTCCCACGCGATCACCACCGCAACGGGCACTGTGAATTTCGTCATAATAATCACACCCGCATTTGACCTTTGGTTCGTTTACTGAGATAAGACTTTTCAAATTGATCAACCAGAAGAGTGATTAAGCGGTACGCTCTGATCTGTTTATTGGAATCAACACAGAATAAGGAATGTTGAGTCATGTCCCAGGACATCACCGCCCTGCCGCCATCCATCAAAGACTTTATCCAACGTCGGGGGTATTCCCTCAACACCCTGTGCTGGCAGGCCACGTATGAATACCCCAAAGAAGTTAAAGCCTTTACTCCGGAACAACACCGACTGCATTTTTTTGTGCTGCAAAGTGATCAGCAACTGTCGTTTCTGAACCGTCATGATCACCTGAAACGAGGCGTGGTGTATGAATGTGGTCCAAGAGAGGTTCACGGTACGCCTAAGCCGGCTAAACCCAGAATCAACCTGGACAAACCCGCACCGGTCTAGACGGCGGATATCCCCGAGACCTTGCCCGAGGGTAAGCCCGGCGTGGATGATATCTACAACCCCGAGTACTTTGCCCAGTTGCAGTACCTCTATCCCGACAGCAAAACCAGTGTGATCACCGACTACCTGATCAGCACCCCCACACAGACCTTTCAGGATCAATTGAAAGGCTCAACCCGTAAATTATCGTTGTTTGGTCCGGAACAGATCCGCTATGACGTGGGCACATCGGTCACCACGGAGCAATGGCAACAGACCCACGACGAACTTCAGCAGCGCTGTGAGCAACTGAGCGAACAGCGGCAGAACGCAGAACCGATCAAGGACTGGCCCCGCACCGTTCAGCCGTTGCATCTGATCAATACCGAATTCCTGCATCCCGGTCATCCAAACGAGATGGACCCGGCCTTGTTCCAGGATGACAGTTATCCACTGGTGCCGTTGTTCAGCAAAGCCCAGGAGGTCTGGGCCCAAAAATGCCAGCGCCCGGATGTGTTTGCGACACGCTTCAGTCGCAGCCAGGATGTCGATGCACAAACACTGTCCAAACAACTGCAGCAGAGTTTCGGCGTGCGTGGCCTCAATATGGCAATGGTCGGACAGTGCATGGTCGATCTGATTTACCTGCTGGCCCATGAAGACTGGCTGCAACCCTTGAAGGCTGTTGCGGAACAACAGAACTACAACGACTCAGTCACCTGGACCAGGGAAGCAGCCTTAACGGCACTGATCTGCCATCGCGCCCAACCAGGGCCGGAAGACCACCCCGGCAATCGTTCTCCTTATTTCGAATCCCTGCAACAGATTGGTCAGTCTCTGCATCAATTGGCCGAGCTACAACGCCAGCAGGACAAAGTATTCACCCAGACCGGGCAATACAATTGCCTGATACAAAACACTGTCTCCGTTCCAAAGATAGGTGCGAACTGGCGTTATCAACCCTCCAAAAACCTGTCAAAGCCCAAACGCATCTTAAGACTCGGTCTGTTCTTTGATGGCACCAATCAGGATCGCTATAACGATGAGCAGTTACCCGACCGGGATATTTCCAATGTGGCAAAGATGCATGACTTGTATGTTGAAAAAACCGATCAACACGGCAACGAAGTCGTGACCACTCGCAGAGTATATGTGCCCGGTGTCGGTACCATTACCGGCCACCAAACCAAGGATGGTTTTAAAGCGGAAGACAGCAAGATCGGCCTTGGCCTGGGTATGGGTGAGACGGGTGGCTATGCCCGGATTGAATATGTATTGCAACTGATAAATAACCGTTTTAATGAACAGGAATACGACGAAGTAAGGTTTGATATCTTTGGTTTCAGTCGGGGTGCGGCCCTATCCCGACACTTTGTTAATCTGATCAACCAATGGCCGGAACAGATTTCCATCTGGGAAGTTGAGTATCATAATCCACTGTGGAGCTTTGCCCTACCGGTACAACCGGTGAAAAAACAGATCAAGGCCTTTCCACAGCATCTGACCGGCCGGGTTTGCTTTGTCGGTCTCTGGGATACCGTGGGCAGTTTTGGCTGGCCCGGTGACGAGCAGAACCTGGATTTCAATCTGAACCTGAATACCCACAGCGCTGAACAGATTGTGCATTTGGTCGCCTATCATGAAGCACGGCATAATTTTCCCTCGACCCGCATCACCGACGAATACGGTCGCCTGCCTTCGAACTTTACTGAAATCATCTTTCCTGGCGTTCATTGTGATGTGGGCGGCGGTTATGAGAACCCAACGGGAAAAGGCACAGAAAACTATGAGGATCTACGTATCAGAGCACCATTGGACTATAACGACAACCGCCCTTCACCATGGATATTGCGTGGCCCTGGCAGTGGCTTGTTGATCGATGCACTGGAGAACGAAATCAGGGCTTTTCGCAGCGCCATTGGTATGGAGCAATCCTATACCTATAAACATATACTCAAAGCCACTCGTAAGGAGCTGGCGTTGTATCCCTTTTATAAGATGGATGAACTGGCCAGACAAGCCGGCGTCCCCCTTAAAGGTATCGACCCTGCTGATACCCATTACCTGATTCCGGATGAGCTGAAACGCGTGTACAACGCATGGCAAAAAGCCGGAGGCCAAATGCCACAGGCCAGACAATACCTGGTCGATTATATTCATACCTCCGAAAAATACGGCGATATGGTTGACCGCCCGCATATGGAAAGCGGTCGAAAAGTTCGCCAGATATATAATAACCACCCTGATCAGGCCATTATTCCGGAGTCACAGCATGCACATCATTAAGTACATCGGTTGGTTATGTTTATTGCCACTGTTACTTAGTGGCTGCCAAGAAAAAACCTATGACTATGGCTTTGATACGGGTGGCTTTGGCGGACCAGGCTGGCCTATATGGGTGGAGTATTTGATTATTAATGAATCCTGGCAGATTCCGGTCGGCAACCTTTCAGGAGGGGAAACAGTAGTCAATAAACGTCCCCCTGGCGGTTCGTCAGCTAGTATGGGGCCGGTACCTCTACCTCATACGGTAAGAGCACGATGGTTTTCCTATCGCACCCAGACGTTTTATGAAGCTACCGTCGAGATTCCAAAGAACAAACAAACAGAAATCAAAAAGTGGTTCAAAAAATATCCCAGAGAGAAATTTTTACCTCTGTTATCGACCGGGATCAGTGGTAAGGGAGAAATGCAATTCTGGTGGTATGTTGGCTGTGTCGGTATTGGATGTCCAGAAGGCCCTAAAAATTTTGAATTTCACTTTTTCGAACTGACTCCTCGCATTAAAGCCACCATTGCAGAAGGCGACCCTGGTATGTATCGAGTGCGCACTCTACAGGAAGTAAGAGAGGGTTCTATACCACAGGACGTACTAAACCTGTTACCGCCAGAACCAGACACAACAAAAGAATCATCCACCAAAAACACAGAGACAGACTGAGTTGTGATAGATGCACATCATTAAGCACATCGGTTGGTTACTTTTACTACCCATACTCATCAGTGGTTGCGAAGAAAAAACCTATGACTATGGCTTTGAGACAGGTGGCTTTGGTGGCCCTGGTTGGCCTATATGGGTGGAGTATTTAATTATTAATGAATCCTGGCAGATTCCAGTCGGTAACTTATCAGGAGGAAACGCTGACACCACTCATCGCCCTCCTGGTGGCAAATCAGCCAGCGCCGGCTGGGTACCATTACCTCATACAGTACGGGCACGCTGGTTTTCCTATCGCACCCAGACGTTTTATGAAGCTACCGTCGAAATTCCCAAAGATAAACAAAAACAGATCAAACAATGGTTTAAAAAATATCCAAGAAAAAAATATTTTCATGATCTTGATATTGGAATTAAAGGTCAGGGAGAAATTCAGCTTTGGTGGTATGTTGGCTGTGGGGGTATAGAATGCCCGCCTGCACGGCCGGAAACTTTTGAATTTCACTTTTTCGAACTGACTCCCCGTATTAAAGCAATAGAAGTGGATGGCGATGCAAGTGGATATCGTGCAGGAACACTCAAACGGATAGAAGAAGGTTTTCTGCCACCGGATGTACTAAACCTGTTACCACCAGAACCAGACACAACCGAAACCCAAGAAAAAGAATCATCCACCAAAAACACAGAGACAGACTGAGTTGTGATAGATGCACATCATTAAGTACGTCGGTTGGTTGCTGTTACTACCCATACTCATCAGTGGCTGCGAAGAAAAAACCTATGACTATGGTTTTCGAGAAGGCGGTATAGGCGGCTCAGGCTGGCCAGTCTGGGTGGAATACTTGATTATCAATGAATCCTGGCAAGTTCCGGTTGGTAACTTATCAGGGGGCAAAGCCGAAATCACCAAACGCCCTCCTGGAGGAGCACAAAGCAGCCTAGGATGGGTGCCTTTGCCTCAAACAGTAAGGGCGCGTTGGTTTTCCTATCGCACCCAGACGTTTTATGAAGCCACAGTAGAAATACCTAAAGACAAGCGAAAGCAGATTGAACTGTGGCTAAAAAATTATGGGACAGAGCAATATCTTCAGGATTTATCAGTTGGTTTTGCTGGACAAGGAGAGATTCAGCTGTGGTGGTACGCTGGCTGCGTAGGAATTGATTGTCCACCTCTGCGTCCGGCAACCTATGAATCCCACTTTTTCGAACTGACTCCCCGTATTAAAGCCACCATTGCAGAAGGCGACCCTGGTATGTATCGAGTGCGCACTCTGCAGGAAGTAAGAGAGGGTTCTATACCACAGGATGTACTAAACCTGTTACCGCCAGAACCAGGCACAACAAAAGAATCATCCACCAAAAACACAGAAATAGACTGAGTTGTGATAGATGCACATCATTAAGTACGTCGGTTGGTTACTGTTACTACCCATACTCATCAGTGGTTGCGAAGAAAAAACCTATGATTATGGTTTTCGAGAAGGTGGTATCGGCGGCCCTGGCTGGCCTATATGGGTGGAGTATTTGATTATCAATGAATCCTGGCAACTTCCGGTCGGTAACTTATCAGGAGGAAACGCTGATACGACTCACCGCCCTCCTGGAGGATCTTCAGCCAGTGCAGGCAGGGTGCCATTGCCCCATACAGTACGAGCACGCTGGTTTTCCTATCGCACCCAGACGTTTTATGAAGCTACCGTCGAAATTCCCAAGGATAAACAAAAGCAGATTAAACAATCGCTTAAAGAATATGGCAGAGAAAAATATTTGCGGCAGCTATCCACTGGTTTTGCTGGACAAGGAGAAATTCAGCTTTGGTGGTATACAAGCTGTGTCGGTATTGGATGTCCAGAAGGCCCTAAAAATTTTGAATTTCACTTTTTCGAACTAACTCCCCGTATTAAAGCCACCATTGCAGAAGGCGACCCTGGTATGTATCGAGTGCGCACTCTGCAGGAAGTAAGAGAGGGTTCTATACCACAGGACGTACTAAACCTGTTACCGCCAAACCCAGGCACAACCGAAACCCAAGAAAAAGAATCATCCACCGAAAATACAGAGACTCATTGAGTGGTTATAGATGACCACCTTTATCCTGTTGCAAAAAAAACCGATGGCGTTTCACGAAACACTTTGATTTCCAGGAGCTCGCATGAGCTGTGACCAAAAATAAAACCTAAGACTATCGCTAATAAGCTGGATTTTTTGAAAGCACCACACATAGAACCACCGTTTACGCGTCGTCAATGAGGATATAGCCTTCAGGCGGAGCTGACGACATCATCGCAGAAAAGGACTTTTTTGAGTTACCAGTCATGAAAAAGCCCATCTCAGAGCTGCTGTGAACCGTTCGAACACAGCCCCCGTTCTGATAAAAAATTACAGTCATTGCCAATATCCCATTCGTCAATTTTTCACATCCTTCAACCAGCCCCGTCTACTCAATACCCACTCAATTGGGTGGCGGAGCCTGCCCGACACCTGACAAGAATGTTTCATCAGACCTAGGAGTAGGAATGAAAAGCTTCATCACCACTGCACTGGCAACTTTTTTTAAAAAACGTTCCAAATCGAAAAAGAAATCCAGAAAAACAACACAGATGTGGACACTCGTGATCCTTCTGATGCTTGTTGCTTTCTGGTTCGATCTGGACCCAACCATTCTGAAGGAGTTACTCAGCTTACTAACCGTTTTTCTACACTGAGATAACACCACACGCCAAACGCTGTGTCATATTTGTCTTCACTCCTCTGACAGGAACCCCACCATGGCCAAAGTATTAGCTGCCAATGCCGTTCTCACTGTTCAACTGGACAAAGGTATCTCGCTGCTTCCCATGCTGCCACCGCTGCAGGTTCAGTCAACCGGGATCATCGATATGGCTGGCGAGCTGGCTGTTGAGGCTGATTTAGAACAGTTTCTAACCCAGAACTTCACCAACATCCCCTACATTAACCCGCCTTTTGTCAACGGCTTTGTGAGCTTCGCCTCCATAAGCAGTATCGAGCTGGCGGAAAAAACCATTAAAAAAGGTGATCCTGTGGTACTGGCCAGCGATATCAAATGCAGCGTTACGGCTATCCCGGCAATAAATCCTGGTAACGGTCAACCCGACAGCAACCCTCCGACAGAAGTCACCCTCAGCAGTGCAGCCGCTGCCGGAAAAATCGACACTGTCTGAGGGGAAGCGGAAACCATGGCCAGTTATCAGCATGCGTTTAACCACATACTCAAGCACATTCGAAAACTGATCGAAGAAACTGACCACAACGGTCACGAGCAGATAAACCACCCCTTAACCAGCTGGTATGACATGCAAACCATCGGCTTCAGTCAAAGGGAGTTATCGCACTTACTACGCGAGTTGTATTGCGCGGAAATCTGGCATCAACTTGGTTGTGACCAGTTTCGGGATCAACAGCTCGCAAACCTGTTTTTTGATTTCGCACTAGCCACCAATGGCAACCTGACGCTGCGACTTATTCAGATCTGCCTGGATCTGCCAGTGAACGGAAAACTCAGCGACCAACTGATTCAACGCATCAATGAAAGCGAATCGGAATGGCTGCAACAACAGTTCGAGCATATTCAGCTCAATTTCTACTGCGCCATGCAGTCGAACCGGAAAATATACCACTAGTGCCGTCTATTCGATGTGACGGCAAAACCCCAAAAGGCCATCCACCTTTGCTTGTTTTTATCCCGTTACTATAAGGAATCTCCAATGAGTCAATACAAAACCCCCGACGTTTATGTCAAAGAACGGTCGCTACTCGGCCCTTCTGTGGCAGAGGTGGCGACAGCCATCCCTGCTTTTATTGGTTACACCGCATTCACTAAAGACAGTGCCGGTAATCTCATCACTCAAAAACCTTATCGCCTGACCAGCATGCTCGAATATGAAGCCCGGTTCGGTGGTAAATATCTTGAGTCTATGGATATTTCCTGCAAACAGGACAGCGGGGAATTTTATCTGGATTACAAGGAGATTAAGCAGACAGCAAAGTATTTCCTTTATCAGGCCGTTGCACAGTTTTTTGCCAATGGCGGTGGCACCTGCTACATCATCAGTCTGGGCGATTATGATACCACAATGGATAAGGCAGCATATTTATCTGCCATCGAACTCCTGAAAAAAGTTGACGAAGTCACTCTGATTTCGTGTCCGGAAAGTGTGAAGCTCGATGCCCAGAACCATTACGATATCCAGAATGCGGCATTGTCTCATGCAGAACAGATGATGGATCGTTTTGCGCTCGTCGATGTGCAGTGCAACAACAACATTATTGCAGATGCTGCCTCAATGCGTAACAAGGTCACTCAGGGTCTGAAATATGGCGCAGCTTATTATCCCTACCTGAAAACCTCCACACCCAGAAGTTATGATGAAAACAAAGTAATCGTGGCACTACCACCGATGGTCCCAAAGCTGCCTAAATTGCATGAATCGGTGGAAGGGTATTATGCGTTTGACATCAAAGAGGACAACAACACCAAAGAAATCCAGATTGTTGAAGTTAACCAATACGGTTTCAAAATGGTTTCTAACGAAACCACCGGTGAAATGGAACCATCCTATCAAGTAGACGATTATCGTAGTCCGATTTTTGTCAAATTCGAGGACCGGGATCTTTACCTGGATTTGCAAGGCTACCCTGTTGATCACGAGAACATTGAAACGCTGGGGCAACGTTTGGCCGGTGAAAATCCATATGGAATTTTTGCATCTGGCGGTAAAGCCGATAAGGATTCTAAACCTGCAGAAGACGATACAACAAAAGCTCTCGATTGGCAGGGTTACGCCATCGATAACGCGGCAAACAGTGAAGGTCGGAAAGTCAACACCGGCGCCACTCCAGCCCCCACCTTGTATAAACACGTCAGCGAAAGCAACAAGGGTTCGGCGCTTCTGTCCAAACTAAACGACCCAGACTATCTGTTCTATTCCACCGCCTACTACAACCAGGTCAAAGCGTTGCTCGCCACTCACTACCTGGTACTACCACCCAGCGCCGCCATCGCCGGCATCATGGCCAAAACCGATGCCCAGCGCGGCGTCTGGAAAGCACCGGCCAATGTTGCCCTGGTGCAGGTCATTGCCCCCACAGTGGATATCGATAACAGCGAACAGGAAGATCTCAACGTCGATACCGTTGCCGGTAAATCCATCAATGCCATCCGCAGTTTCGTAGGCAAGGGCACGTTGGTCTGGGGCGCCAGAACGCTGGACGGTAACTCCAATGAATGGCGTTACGTTCCAGTCCGCCGGCTCTTCAATATGGTCGAGGAATCGGTCAAAAAAGCGTCCTACTTCGCGGT
>NZ_JBNKSF010000016.1:0-68197 GCF_050297175.1 Gynuella sp.
TGCCATCCCTGCCCGCACTGGATTCAGATCCACATAGGCCATACAGGTCAATAATGCGCCTTCATCCAATAAGGCCTGGGACTTAAAACGCCCTTCCCAAAACCGGCCTTTGCAGTTGTCTTCTTCATTGGCCATACGGGCGATAGTTTCATTCACACCGCGCATAAACCAACTGATGGCACACAACCGCTCTCGCCATTGGCTGCTGGTGACTGAGCCGGCCTGTAGCTCAGCGGGTGACATCGTCTCACGAATCGCCAGCCAACGATTGATCAATACATCACCGTTGTACAGCTGTAGCCAGCGCTCCACCACCTCATCATCCGACCAGCTTTGAGCACGCGCCTGATCCACATGCAGCACCACATGATAATGATTGCTCATGATGGCATAGGCACAGATATCAATGGCGTAGATATAGGATAAAAACCGCAAACGCGATACCAGCCATTGCTTGCGGTGATCGAAATTCTCACCGGTTTCAGCATCCACACCACACAAATACGCCCGCCGAACACAGCGCACCATACAGTGATAAAAAGACGTCTCATCCAGAGAGACTTGTTCGTTACGGGGTTTGGTCATGGTGGCGAATGCTAGTCGATGTAAAAATAAATGTCAAATTTATGGATGTCCTTTTTATATGTTTAGCTTAATGGCAAAAAGCAAGACCTGACCCTATCGCTCCTCCCCAGACGGTCGAGTCAAGACGCGAGTAACTGGAGCGGATCAGTCGGCAGTTGACGGAGGTCTTGGCGACCTTGGAAGGCAGCCAGGTGATTACCCGGATCATCATCGAGACCGATGAGGAACACAGCGCTCAGGTGGCGCGGTTGGTCTCCGGGGTGATTGGGTCCATCGAACAGCAACTGAACCGGGTGTATGGGGAGGTGGAGGCGGTCAGGCTCTGGCGGTAGCGGGTTGGGTCGTAAACAGAACAGCCCCGTGTGGGGCTGTTGTTGTGAAGGGGTTGGTCATTTAGCTTAATGGCAAAAGGCAAGACCTGACCCCATGGCTTGCATTAACTCGTCACACCCATCAATCGGCAGTTAACGCGTCTCCTTTATCTTTGTTATGTTTTATTCAGGCAGCTATTAATTTCTTCAATAATTTTATTATGATGAGAACAAGTATCCACTATCCAATTATCGCCTTTAACGATAATTCTTTCTTGTTCCCTATTTTGAAATGAAATTAGCAAGTAAGGATCAAGCATATAACTACCATTGAAACAGATCATTCGATCTCTCAGTAACGAAATCTCACTGACCAAATCAGCAGATAATCCACTACTTTCCATATCATCAATAGTTTCAATAATAGCCAAAGCTTCTGTTTTCATTAATGAGTCAGAAACAGTAACCAGATTTTTAAAAAAAGAAGCCAAATCTAAGAGAATTGATTTTGCATTATATGTATACGCATCATTTCCTATTTTCTTGCTTTCAATCACAAGAAAACACTTTCCATCATCTAAAGTTCCATCAAGCTCTACAGATATGTTGTTCATACTTATTTCCCCCAGGGAGAATTTTTGCCAGTAGCTTTCTCAAAACCCAGAGCTTTTCTTACTATGTCAGGGATTCTATTGCGCGTTAAGGGTGCTGAGACATCACGGGTACTTCCTGACCAATGATAAGTTCCATTTCCGTTATTTGAATATCTATATATTGCCTTTCCATCAGCACTTCTTGCGTATCGTACTCCATTGTATTCTATAGAATTTTTATATGCGTCAGCATAATCTTTAGGCTGCGTACCAGCAGATCGATTATACCCAGGTCGGCCAGGAATATGCTTATCATTAGTTTCTAATTCAGGTAAAGGATCTTCATCGTCCCCACCATTAGGAGGTGTTCCATATGTATCAGCTCCTTGGCGTTTGCGATAGTCGGGAAGCCCATTCAGTTTTGGCTGATCAACTTGTTGCTCAACCCACCAGCCAAGAGCGACACCCGCAGTAAACTGAATAAGTTCCCAAGCAGGTATTGCTAGAATCGCAAACTGCCCATCCGGATCAGTGTACTTATACGGATTATTATTCGCATAAGCATACCGATTGAAGGACAGTGGATTTGTCTCCACGAACCCCACCGGATCCACGGCATAAAACCTTCCCAACACCGGATCATAATAACGGGCCTGCATGTACGTCAAACCCGTATCCGGGTCATGCTCATGACCAGTATAGCCGATGCGGTTGTTTGTTTTCAGGTCCTGATTTTCGACCTTACTGCCATAAGGCATGTAGTTTTCTTTCCAGATCACCTTGCCCAGCTCATTAGTAGCTGCGACCGGTGAGCCCAAGGCGTCGTTATGGTAGTAGGTGGTCAGGATTTCGGCATGTGGCTGAGCTGCAAGAAAGTACAATGCCAAAACCATCAATCGGGATACTGAAAACGAATTCAATATCCGAAAAGTAGCTCTTAAAATATTCATAGTCTGCCCTCCTTAATGCAATATCAGACTGATAATGGCGACCATGGCACCGGCGTTATAACTCGGCATACTGTCTTCAGCATCAGCAATGCCATCACCATCGGTATCCGAATTGGTTGGGGAACTATGATATTGATTGACTTCTTCTGCATCGGTCAGGCCATCACCGTCGGTATCAACATTTTGGGGATCAGACCCTAGTGCAACTTCCTGACCATCCGTCAGACCGTCATCGTCATAATCATTATCAAATGGCAACGTACCTGCTTTGATTTCTTCAGCCCAGCTCAAACCATCATGATCAAAGTCTGTATCGGTTCCATCCTGAGGATTGAGCTCCCAGTGAATTTCTTTACAGTCTGACAAACCATCATGATCACTGTCTACGTCACTACAAATTTCATTGGAAGCGATTTTCTGTCCGGCTGAATATAAGTATATCGTTGGATGGCTGTCCGCAGCTTCTTCGTATACCAGTTGTCCCTGACTGTTGTATACGGAATAACGCTTAACCTTACCATTGAGTGTTTCCACAACTCGTCTACCATTGGTGTCATACTCATAGCCATAAGTGTTATTTCCCTTTTTTAGCGAAGTCATGAGTTGCTGCGCACCATATTGCATAGAGGCTTCACCATTAGCGATGACATTACCCACAGAGTCATAATCAAACTGATATGGCAAATCGCCTTTAACCTCATTCAATCGGTTTGTCTGGGGGTCGTAATCATAAGCTAAGTCTATACCGCCCGTATTTTTACTCACAATGTTGCCTAGTGCATCGTAACGAATTTTGCCTTTCGCCCAAGAGGGGCCGTAAACCGCAGTCAGCTGACCATGTTGGTCATAACGCAACGACCGGGCATTACCTTTCTCCAATACATTACTTAACTGCATAATTTGATTATTCGTGTAGAAGACATATTTGATATCGATAACACCGGGCACACGAATCTCTGAGCGGCGTTGACGGTCATCCATTGCATAGACAGCTGCTCCGTTTATACCGGGATACTTAATAGTGCTGGGCCGATTATATACATCGTGACTCAGCGCCCTAAATACCTCCACATGATCCTGTTGATAATTGGCGGTTGCTTTAGACAATCGCCCGGCATGATCGATATCCAGGGTATAGCTGAATGATTGCGGGTACTCTATTCGCTTTAGCTGGTCCCACTGATTATATTGATAGCTGATGTTGATGGTCTTATTACCATGGTTCAATAACTGCAGGCGTTCTGACTGAAGATTACCATTTGGATCATAGGTGTAACTCCATTCATTGATATCACTTCCCTTACTCTTTAATTGTCCTGTCGAGTAATAATTCAATACATACTTAAGTGCGCCGTTATCAAAATCCTTGGTGATTAAACGATTCAGTCCGTCATAACTATAAAGCGTTGCAGTCTGCCCGGGATAACGCCGTGAAACAAGATTTCCATTTGCATCGTAACGGACATCAACAACCCCGATCTCAGGCACTTCATAAGAGCTCAGTTGCCAGTCTTCCGCATAGTTGTATTTTTGTGACTGTAATAATCTGGCATTAGGACTTGTGTCTAAACCCGCTTCTTTCTCCAGTTTATCCACTCGTGTGATTAAACCAAGGGAATTGCGATGGATCCTGGTGACTGCATTTTTGTCAGACTCATGAACAGACCCACGGTAAGCATTAATATTGGAAATTGCTTCAGTCGTTATTAGGAGCTGCTCATCCGGACTGCCATAACTAAGGTAGGCATACCGGGTAGTCACACTTTCTTCATCAGTGACTTTGACCGAATTACCTGCCAAATATTGATAACGGATACTGGAACCATCAACATGAGTAATACTCAGCAAACGCCCCAATGCGTCATAGTCAAAAGAATCACCCTTATTTTGTTGACCAGGATAGCTTGCGAAGACCTTACGCCCATTATCATCGTACCTGTAATACACCGTAGCACTACGATTACTTTGATAGTCTTCCATGACTCGTCCCAAGCCATCAAGTTGTGATTGATTTATGGATTGTCCACCACGCAGAGCATTGGTTTTCAGCCCGTTACCGTTGTATTCATAACCCACGTCAATATCGCTGTCATCAGCACGTGCTGTAATAATTTTTGTCAGTCGGTTGGCAGCATCATAACGGTACTCGTGCTTCACACTACTCACATCTCCATTCGAAACTCTGGTAAAAGACTGTAAATTACCGTAATTATCAACCTCTTTGCGCACACTATATGCTTCAGGTCCACGGACATTACGCGCCACACCCAGCCTGTAATCAGAATAGCTGTATTGGTTATTTAAGGGGTCTGTTATGGAGGTTATCTGGCCAATGGAATTATAGGCATATGTCGTGGTATGTCCGTATACCGTTTTACTGACCATCCTGCCCTGATTGTCATAACCATAGTGGGTTTCCCCACTTATTCCGTCAATGGATTCAGTCTGCAATAATCCAATCACCCAATGCTGATCATTAGCAATATTGCGATAAGTTCGTCGGGTGACTCGTGCTGGGTTTGTGGTCCATGCACTACTACCCTCAAACTTAAACCGTGAGTATTCACTAATACTTCTGGGGTTGCCGAAACCGTCAAAATCTGAATAGTCGGTTACATATTGATCCTGGCCATCACTTTTATAGTCTGTGATTTTTACTTGCTTGGTTAAGGGACGATAAGTATTGGAGGATGAATTTAATGGGAAGCGCGAAAAAGATACATATACTTTTTGATTAGCACTTGAAACTTTCATAGACTGATATTGATATTCGATCTGTCTCAGCTTATTACTTTTACAATCATTACTTCCATAAATAACTTTTCGTTTTATAGTCCCAGCCAGATAAAGATCTTTTTGAGAGTTTGAATAGTATACGTTCTCATAACAATAGTTCTTCCCTTTCTCATAAGCGTATACTTCATCGTGATTATCAGCATAGTCATAATTAGTAATTATTACCCCATAACCTGGCACAGTCATCTTTCGAGAGTGCAACCTGCGTGAACTAGAGCGATTTATGGAGTAGTTTTTGTAGCCGTACTCTGCAACAACCCCCAACTGAGAAACAAATTTGTCACGCCTTGCGTCAGGCATAAATGAAGTACCATCAGCATATAACATACTCTTGATAGAAAAGTGACCATAAGAATTTTTCTGATATTTATATTCAATGATCGTTCGTCCACTTCTTTTGACTGACTTCAGAAGATAATGCTGAACTGGGTAGTTCTTTGGACGAGTGATTTCCATTTCGTAGTTAAAATCCAGTGTCAAACCATTTGAATGTTTTACTCTGGTTACGTAAGTCACATTGTGGTGTTTTGTTTCATCACTTTCTTTTTCAAGTAAAGTTTTACGGTCGTATGAGATATCAATATATGCTCCAGTATTACTTTCAATCTTTTCAACCAAAAAAGAGATGCCATGAATACCCAGAGAATGAATACCCAGAGAATACGTCAAGCCATCAGGGGAATGGACTCGTATTTTTCCATTATTTCCTTGACTACATGTCAAGGTCCATAAATCTGTTGATATTTTTTCAGCACCTCCAATAGATGAATAATAAAATGTCTTTATATAACCATTTGGCAAGCGAAAGAAAATTGACTCACCATGATCACATCCCTCCGAAGCACTTTTAAGGCTTATCGAACCAAAGAAGATGGAGCGCCCCTTAAAACTGTCATCAACACTGTACAAACTTAAAGCCAGGCCACCTGGATCCTGCAGAACCATATCAGGGCGATTATAGAGCATACTACCTGTATAAGGATCATAATCACCAAATGAACTATTAAAAGTAGGTCTGAAAGTCGCCAATCCCGGAGAAGAGTCCTCATACAAAACTTCATCGACAGCGAAAACGCGGGCTGAACAGAAAACAGCCACTACAGAAAAAATACAGGCAATAAACCGAAGTCGGCTTTGGGAGAAATCAAGCATGGGTAAATATACTCATTAATATATTCGCAGAAGTTCTGCTAAAAAAGCAGTTATCGTTTTAGGAGAATTTGACCAAGAGGAAGAGCCATAAACAGCTCGTGATATATCCTTACTGATAACCCCTTCCATCGACAGCATCTACATGTCCTTCATAGAAACAACCAAGTACAGACAACAACAGAGATGTGGTCGTCAGTTTTTTGCATGAAACAGGTACTTCAATACAACCAGCTTCTCATTTTTTGTGTGAAATAAACCAATATTTCCTGCCTACCAACGATATCGGATAGCCAGGGCCACCCCACCACCCTATATCGTCATACATGCAATCCATTGGCGATCAAATGTCTGGCATGATTTCATCACAACAGGATTTCAACCATTCAAAATAAGTCTTCTTGACACGCATTTATTATTGGTGAATTTTTAAACACAAAAATCCGTTAGCGTCACCCCAACTCTTCCAGCCTCCAACAACGCCAGAACATCAAATCAGCTGAAACAATTATTTTCATCGAACAGGCAAATCAACGATCCAAACCATGCTTAACCGCAAGAATAGCGGCCTGGGTACGGTCGGTGACTTCGAGTTTGTTTAGTACGGTGGAAACGTAGTTACGTACGGTGCCTTCCGACAGGTGTAGCCGGGTGGCAATACGGGGATTGCTGAGCCCCTGTCCGATCAGTTTCAATACGGCCAGTTCACGTTCGTTCAGTTCTGATAACCACGGTGGTGCCGGTGGCCGGCAAGCGGTATCGTTTTTAAAAAGTAAACCGGCTATCTGAGGATCAAGATAGTGTTTGCCATCCAGGGTTCCGCGAATGGCTTTGATGAGGTCTTCGCGCGTGGTGTCCTTAAGCAGATATCCACTGGCACCGGCAGCGAGGGCCTGGCTCAGCCACTCGTCGGTGTCATAGGTGGTTAACATGAGAACGCGCAGATCAACATGGTTTTCGAGGATTCTGGCGGTCGCGGCAATACCATCGAGCCTCGGCATGTGAATGTCCATCAGGATCAGATCAGGCCGGTGCAGGTCGGCGAGTTCAACAGCTCTGATGCCATCTTCTGCCGTGGCCACTACTTCAAAATCGGCTTCCAGCGAGAGGATCAGTTTTAATCCATCTCTGACGATGGCCTGATCATCAGCAACCAATATACGAATCACTCGATATTCCTCAAACAGGTTTTATAAAGGGCAAATAGGATGCCTTTAATCAATTGCAAATGTTGCCACCACCCGAGTTCCTTTTTCAGGCCGGGAGATCACCGCCAGTTCCCCACGTGCAAGTAGTGCCCGTTCTTTCATACCTTTGATGCCGAAGCTGTCACGATCTTGATCACTCAAGCTAAAGCCTCTGCCATCGTCCTTGATTTCCAGATAGATACGATTGAAATCACACTCCATACGCAGACTCAAATGACTCGCATTGGCGTGCTTTTTGACATTGTGGATCGCCTCTTGGGCAATGCGATATAGCGTATTCTGCAAGCCCTGATCAAGTTTATTGATGTCAGCCTCATCGGGTAGTAAAACCTCGACGTCAATGGTATCACCCAACTCTGTCAACAGTTTATTCAGTCCGGTTACCAGTCCCATTTGTTCAATCCGGCCGGAGCGCAGGTTCTGCAATGCAAAACGGGTTTCTTTCAGGCCATCGCGGGCCGTGTCCAAAGCAGTCTGGACGGCGGTTTTGGCCTGCTGAGGATCAGCATCAATCAGTGCTTTGGTAACTTCCAACTGTACGGTCAGTGCGGTCAGAGAGTGCGCCAGCGTGTCGTGCAGTTCTCTGGCCATGGATGCTCTTTCACGATTGGCCGCCAGTTGTTCCAGAGTGTCATGATAGTTCAATAGATGAGTGTTGGACTGCGCCAGGCGGTTACCCTGTTCATGAGCGTATTTCACCATTCCAGCCATAACGTGACCAATAAACAATATGATGATAAGGCGGAAACAGAGCAGGTACCAAACTTCGTGGTGCTCAGACATGGGATCAAGTACGAACCAGAACAGTGGCAAATCAATCAATGTGATTAGCATCGCAAACAACAAGACGCCTTTATGCCGGTAAAACCATGCGGTAAAGATCATGGCGACAAACAGGAAAGGAATCTGATGGTAGAAGTCAATAAAGACATCGCGCTGGTACGTCACCGGTTCAAGCCAGAACCGGGTATTGATCATGACGGCCGGAATCAACAGTAACATCGCGATAAACACCAATGGGTAGTAACTGCCGAACCATCTTTGAAAGACTGGCGCACTTAGAAAGAAGATCAGCGCCAGTAACGAGATGGGAAAAAACACCCGATAGGTATACAAATCCTCTATCCGTCCAAGAATAATTGCCATGATGACGGATACCACAAACTGAATCAAAAACCAGATGGTCAGGCTCTTTTTCAACACAGGAAAAACGTCATGGTCCCATTGGCTGACGATATCCGGTTTTTGCGGTTGCATAGAGGGTCTTAATCCTTTTCCAGTTGCGTCAGTTCAGGCCGGAAATCAGCGATGATGCTGTACAATGCCGGCATCATGAACAGGACAAGAACACTGGCTGCCAACAGCCCAAACAGCATACTGGTCACCAGCGGGATCAGCGATACGGCCTGCCGACTGGTTTCCAGCATCATGGGTGCCATGCCTACCAGAGTGGTGGCTGAGGTCATGATGATAGCACGGAAACGATCCATGGCTGATTGGATCGCGGCTTCCTTAAGCGTCATCCCCTCTTTTAACCGCAGGCGGACAAATTCGCTTAACAGAATGGAGTTATTAACAACAATGCCACCGAGGGCGATATACCCCATCATACTTGGCATGGAAAATGGTTGTCCCATGATCCAGTGTCCAATCAAAGAACCGGATAATGCGATTGGAATCACCCCCATGACCATAATCGGTTCAAAGTAATTTTTGAACTGCATGCTGAGCAGAAAATAAACACCAAACAGGGCAATCCCAAATCCCATCAGCAGTGTGGTCATGCTCTCATTGACCCTTTCCGACTCTCCACGCAGCTTCAATTCCAGATTCGGATACTGCCGCCGAAGTTCGGGGAACAACTCCGTTTTCAATTTCCGGGTAATATCACCGGTAGATGTCAGGCTGTTGTTAATATCACTGCCAACGGTCACCACCCTGCGGTTATTAACCCGGGTAATGACGGCCCAGCTCTGATCCCAACTGTAATCCATCACCTGATCGATGGGAACGGCGTCGGAGTTGGTCAGTAATACCAGGTTATCGATATCCGCCAGGCTGTCACGGGCATCCTGGCTGTATTTCAACACCACATCAGTGGTGACGCCACCGCTTTGTATCTGGTCAATCGTCTGTCCAATAAAAGCCGTTCTAAGCTGAGAGGCGATGTTCGAAGAGGTCAACCCCATAGAATAGGCCCCAGGCTTCAGGGAAAATTTCAGCTCACTTTTACCCAGGGTCATGTCGTCCTGAATATTAATGGTACCCTGGTAACCAGCCAGTGTATGTTTGATCTTTTGTGCCACCAGAGTCAGGTCATCCAGATTATTGCCAGCCAGTTCAACAGAGATAGCCTGACCGGCCGGACCAAAACTGGGCTCCTTAATATTAAACGCCGAGGCATCTGCAATCACCGGTGCATGTTTACGCCAGTACACCATGAAGTCGTTGGTTGAAGTTTTGCGCTTGTCCGAATCCAGCAGATCGACCGAAACCGTTGCCATGTTATCACCGCTGATAGACGAATCCTGGTTCACACCATAACGAATCAGGATATTCTGCACCGGGTTCTCATGGTTGTGCTGTTTGATCTCGGCAATGGTTTGATCCAGTGAAGCGAGAATCTCGGCCACCACTTCATGGGTGCGCGACAGGGTAGTGTCAGCAGGCAACAGAACCCGTGCGTCGACATTATTGCCAGCGGCCGATGGAAAGCCCTGGAATTTCACCAGGCCACTGGCGAACAATCCCAGGCTGGTAAAAAACATGATAAAGGTGAGGGCAATTACGAGATAAGGTCGGCGCACGGAAAAACCTGCAACCCTGCCCACTTTCACCGTCAGCGCTGCAAACTGGCGATTAAACCAGCCTTTAAAACCGTTGCTCTCGGTTCCAACATGGGCGCTGCCATGGGCCAGGTGGTTCGGCAGAATCAAAAAAGCTTCGATCAGACTGATACTGAGAACGATCAACAATACAATCGGCAGGAACTTGAGGATCTGCCCGATATCTCCCTGGATCGTCAGTGTCCCACCAAAGATTAATGCAGTGGTGGCAAACGATGACAATACGCCCCGCCCCACTCGGGTAACGCCCTCATAAACAGCATCGAACAATTCATTGTGCGTCAGCTCATGTCCCAGTTTCGCTTTGGTTTCGGTAATCCTGGTGGCAATGCTTTCGGCAATCACGATGGCATCGTCCATCAGAATGCCAAGAGAGATCAACAGCGCCACCAGGGTAATCAGGTTCAGGCTGATACCGAACATCCACATTACAAACAGTCCGGCAGCAAACGATACCGGCAGACCAATTGCAACCCAGAATGCATAGCGGAAGGAAAAAAACAGCCACACCACCAGCAGTACCAATACCAACCCCTGAATACCGTTTTGTACCACCAAACGAATACGGTCGGAAACGATGGACGCAACATCCAGAGTCACATCAAGATGAATACCTTTCGGCAACGCCGCCTGACGGCTATCGAGATAGGCCTGGATTTCATCAAACACTTTTAAGCCATCATCCGATACCGCTTTGTTGATGGTCATAATGATGGCAGGCCTGTCGTTGAAGATCACTTCATTGTCACGATCACTGAACCCATCGCGTATGGTGGCAATATCCCCCAAGTGCACTTCGCCGCCATCGGAATTACCCAACACAATGATGTTTTCATAATCAGCAGCCGTCAGTCGCCGGTCAGCAACACGCAGGGAATATTGCCGGTCTTTGGTTTCCAGCGTACCCAATGGCAGATTCTTGCTCTGTGCGCCGATGATGCTGGCGAGATCTGAAATATTCAGATTCAGACTACGGAGTTTTTCCGGGCTGATTTCAATCCGAATTTCCTTGTTGATGTATCCGGTCATGTCTACATCGGCAACCCCATTGAGGCGAAGCAGATCCTGCTCCATTCCCTGACTCAACTGAAACAGGTCCAGTCTGGAGACATCTCCACTGATGGCCACAGACGCCACGATATCGGTAAAGCCGGATACCGAGATGACCGGGTCGTCAGCGTCGTCCGGCAGCGTCGTCACAGCATCAACCTGGCGCTGAACATCATCCTTGAACCGCGCAAAATCAGCACCTTCTTTCATTTCCAACTTCAACGAAGCGCCGCCTTCAACGGCAACACAGGTTTTCTCTTTCATATTATTAATACCATTGGTGGCTTCTTCCAATGGCTCGCAAATGCCGGATTCAACCTCTTCTGGTGTGGCACCGTTATAACTGACGCTTACCCGCAGAATCCGACCATCTATAGACGGAAATGTTTCCCGCTGTAATTGCGGCAAACAAAATGCGCCCAATGCCAGCGCCAGTAACATCAACAGGTTGGGAACGGTAGGATGCTGAATCAAATATCTGAGCATGATGTTCCCCTTTATTGCCGTGTCAGCGTATCAGACATGGCTTGAAAGACTGAACGCTGCTCAGTGCCGGCGATTTTCATGCCGGCCACCGCTGGAGCAAGAGAGGACACAATCACTTTATGATGACTGGGCGATTGAGCCAACACAGCATAATCGCCCTGGTAAAACAGAATATCGACAGGTTCGATTAACAGCGTGTCATCATCTCCGACCAGATATACCTGACGTTGATGAATGGCGCTACGGGGAACCACCCAATAATTCCGCAATGGCGCTCTGATCGTAACAGCGGTATACAGCCCTTTCAGTGACACGGGGACTTCAACATTAAAACCAACCACGATACCCAACATCCGGGTAGTGGTATCAAAACCTTCGCTTAAACGTAAGGGCTGCGCCGGCACTGCATTTTTGGCCGATGTTTCGGAAGGCCTGACGGTTGCGGTCATATCGGCAAATCCAGTGTCCCGACCAAGGTTCTGAACGAATTGGGTATCGGATAATTTTGCTTCGACTTCATAATCGTAAGGACTGCTGACAGAAAACAACTTCGAACCAACAGCAACATAACTACCCGCTGAAACGCTCACTTCGCCAATCCGGCGATCAGCCTGAAGAGTGATTTCCGTGCGTTCGAGATCCCGCTGTTTCTGTTCGACAACAGACTTCAGGTTATCGATCTCTGCATCGATCATTTCCAGATTGGAGGGCACCAGCGCCAGCTGTAATTCAGCATTACTGACCTCAGTCCGGGTGCTCAAAATGACTTGTCTCTGACTGTCCAGAGCAGAGCTGGACACATTGCCGTTTTGAGCCAGATTTTCCAACCGTTTGAATTCTTTCTGTTGGAGTGCCAGCGTTTGTTTGGCAGCATTCAGATTGGATTGCAGGTTCTCTTTTTCCAGTTCAGCCTGCTGACGGCTGATCTGCTTGGCTTTGAGATTGGCCTTAGCCTGAACCAGACTCAGTCGGATATCCGTCGGATCGATGGTCAGTACCACGGTACCGGCTGGCAGCACCTGACCTTTTTTCAGATTGGGATGAACATAGGATACGGTACCGCTGGTTTCAGCACTGATCTCAAGTTCGGTTGTGGGCTGTACGGTGCCATAGGCCACAACATAGGGACGAATATTCAGCGGCTGAAGATTGATATAGTAGGCGGCGGTGCCATCATCCACTTCGACAGCCTGGCCCACAGGAGAACGGCTGGCACCCATGACCGCCAGTATCAGAACTCCGATCACCAGCCCGGCCACCATAATGGCGATATTCTTGATGTGCTTCATATACAGGCTCCCCATTAAAATGGAGCCAATATATAGAGGCAGACTGGCAATGTCTGGTGAGCAGAGTCATTTAATGGTATGACAGCTATCATAAATTCTGGCTATGACAGCAATATGCCCTACAAACGGTTATTGGCCGTTTTTTATAGTTTCATCCGATTCCATACGACCATCTCTGATGGTGATGATTCGATGGGTACGATGGGCCAGTTCAACGTCATGGGTCACTACAATCAGCGTACGCCCTTCCTGATGCAGTTCGCGGAACAATGCTTCGATATCATTGCCGGATTTTGAATCCAGCGCGCCGGTGGGTTCGTCTGCAAGAATGATATCGGGATTGTTTACCAGAGCCCGGGCCACTGCCACGCGCTGTTTCTGACCACCTGAAAGCTGGTTGGGTTTATGATGCAGACGATCTCCCAGACCAACCCGCTCCAGCAGTTCCGCAGCCCGTCGCCGCCCCTGGCGACTGCCGACACCGGCGTATATCAACGGCAGTGCCACATTATCGAGTGCACTGGCATATTCCAGCAGGTTAAAACTCTGAAACACGAAACCAATCTTACGGTTGCGAATATGTGCCAGTTGATGACCGGACAATGAAGATACCTTCTGACCATCCAGCCAATATTCACCGGCAGATGGTAAATCAAGACACCCCAGCACATTCATCAGAGTTGATTTACCAGAGCCGGAGGGCCCCAGGATAGCCAGGAACTCACCACTGTGAATCTCCAGAGACACGTTATCCAGAGCCCGTACCGGTTCGGCATCGCTCGGATAGATCTTATCAACGTCCTGCAGCTGTACCAGTGCTTGTTTCACGGTTTGCTCAATCATAGAGACTACTCACTCTGTAATGCAGCCAGCGGCATGACACTGGCCGCCTTGCTGGCCGGAAACCACGCTGCCGCCATGCCCACCAGAGCCAGCGCCAGAATGACCAGCGAAACGATGGGCCACGACAATTCCGGCAACGGCTGCCCCAACTCGTTGAACAGCATATTACCGTCCAGCGGCAAATGACGGATACCGGTGATGACTGCCATAGTCAGCAATAATCCGAGGCCACCACCGATGGCCATGGTCAGCAACGCCTGCACAAAATAATGTACCCGGATGGCGGTCGGAGTCGCACCAACCGCCATGCGTACACCAATATCGCGGGTGGAACGCCTGACGGCAGCAAACATGACATTGGCAATGCCGATACCGGCCACCGTCAACGTGATCAACCCGATAATGCCCAGAAATGCCTGCAGCCCCAGCAGGAAACGGCGCATGGTCTTTTGCTCCAACAGTATGTCTTTGATCTGCACAAACTGTGGATCGTCCACCGCTGCACCATATTTGCGGCTGATTACCTGTCGGGCAGTACTGGCCAGGCGCTCGCGACCGGCACCGGTAGCCGGCAGAATATCAATGGCCGAAACCGGCTCACCCGGATTGAACTGCTGCCAGGTGGCGAACGGCATAAATATCGAATAGTCCGCCGGTACACCCTGTTCCAGCTGCGCACTGGTTTTGCTCAGCACGCCAATCACAGTGAAATCCTCTTCCCCCACTTTGACCTGCAGACCGACCGGATCGGTTTCCAGTTTTCCAGCGTCAACCCAACTCCAATGCCGGGAGGCATTGAACAGCCCAACCGCCGCAGAATAGCCCAAAATGATGACCTTACGCCGCTCAGCCTGATCCAGAGGATTAAACCAGCGTCCACCCGGCAATACCTTAAGACCGGTAAGACGCTGATAGCCCGGGCTGACGGCAATAGGGGTCCGCCAGGCGCGACGATTCTCGTATCGAACCCGCTTATCCCAAACAGCGGTCACCTCGGCATGATCCACACCGGGTAACGCGCGTATCAGTTCCACATCTTCAGGCTTAAGCTTGAGCCGGGTTCCCTGAATCACTGCACCGTGACTCTGCTGGGCATAGCCACCGCTCAGATAAATCAGATTGCCGTTACCACTGGTGGAAGTACGGATGATGCCCTGTCGCAACCCCTCACCAATCGACAAAATCGTGGCAATACTCAGAGCCGACCAGGCGACTGCCAGAATCGTCAGCAGCAGGCTCAACTTTTCCGCAGCCATTTCCTGAAGAACCTGTTTCAACGGTAAAACCATCATCGTTCAGGCCCTCGCACTCAAAGCCCGCACGGGCGTCATTGCCGCAGCTCTACGAGCCGGAAAATAAACGGCCAGCAACGCCAGCAGCGCTGTGATAACCAGTACTATCCAAATAGATGTTGAAGTTATCACTGGCTGTCCGAGCCAGTCAGGCAGACCCACCGCATTGAGTAGCGAGACGACGGCAAAGGCGACCGCCACCCCTGACAGGGTGCCCAGCATGACCAGAATCATGCCCTCCAGCAGAAACTGTCCGAGGATATTGCCGGATGTTGCACCGATAGCCAGACGCACGCCGATTTCGCGGGTACGTTCAGTGACAGACAAAAACATGATATTGGCCACTCCGAGAGATCCTACTGCCAGCGTCATGGCCCCACTGGCTCCCAGAAACATCTGAATTCCCCGCAACAGAGTCCTGAAAAACCGGGCGCCGCTACTGAGATCCGGCAGATAAATGGCCTCCTGATCGGTCGGATCAAAGTTTTTAACCCTGGCAAAAAAATCCAGCAACTGCTGCCGCAGCAGTACTGCCGGAACTCCGTCTGCAGCTTTGACCACCACAGAATCCGGTGACTGATCCCATAGGTCCTGAAAGGCCGTGACCGGAATCAGCACCTGGGATTCATTATCCCCAAATGACACACCGCCCTCGGTCTTGCGTATTATCCCGACCACCGTGAAGGCAACACTGTTAATCAGCAACGGCTGCCCAACAGACAAATTACCCGTTTGTGCCAATTGCCAGCCAATCACGGCCACTCGTTGATGAAACTGCTGGTCTCTCTGATTGAATGGCCGACCGCCACGCTCCAGGCGAATCTGATTCAAATCCAGATAGTCATTGTCCGCACCGGTGACGTATCCCTGCAACCGCCGGCCGCCGCCGCTACTCAAGGAAACATTACGCTGGCTATAGGCGACGGACAGACTGGCCACGGCCGGATGTTGGCGCAGTGTTTGCCAGTCCACACCGGTAAAGCTAATAACCCGCCGGGCCGGCAAGCCCTGCCAGGGCTTACTGGTCCAGCCCGGATAGGCCGTCTGGCTGCTATCGATCAGCAGCTCGAACGAACGCGTGTTCACTCGGTAAAAACCTTCTCCCAACGCGACCAGAATCAACACAGAAACAATGCCCAGAATGATGGCGACCAACGCCAGCAGACTACGTAAACGATGAGCATATAACGTTACCAGAGTCTGATGGATCAGATTCATCACGGCACAAACACCCGGGCAATCTCGCCGATGCTCTGGTCATTCAGCATCCCGGCAGCCTTCATCAGCTCCACCCGCTGCTGCCAGTACTGATACAACCGGCTCTGTAACTCATGCCGACTGGCAAACAGGGCGTTGTGTGCATCAATCAGTTCCGATGCCTCAACCAGACCGGCATCATACACGGCCTGTTTCAGCGACAGCGCCCGCTGTCGCGACTGTACCTGCTGATGAGCAATGCCAATTCGCTGCCACTGTAGCTGTAACTGTTGAAAACGGGTTTGAATATTTTGTTTCAGGGCAATTTCGACCTTGCGCACATCCTGTTCGGCACTGGTGATTTTCAGTTCACTGCTGGCCACACTGATCCGGGTCTTGCCATTCAGGTCAATAGGAATGGACACACCGACGCTGGCACTGAGGGTACCGTCATCGCCATTGTCACTACCACCGTAGGACAGCGAACCCGACACCGTTGGAAAATAACCAGATTGCGCCACACTTCGGCCAGTACGAGCCGCCTGCAACTGCTGTTTTGCAGCAAGCAAATCAGGACTGTGATTCTGAGCCAGTTGCAACCATTCGGTAGTGCTGCTCACTGGCAGCCGGGGAGCTTCTGCCATGTCGATCTGAATGTGACTGACCTGATCCACCGGCCGGTTGATCAGTACCGCCAAAGCCAGCTGCCGTTCGGCAAATGCCGCCTGAGCAGACAACAATCCAGCCTGCTCATCCACATGATTGGCGCGCACATCCTCAACCGTAGTGAGCTGGAGCTTACCTGCCTTATAACGCTGTTCGGTAATGTCCAATAGCCGCTTACCATCATCCAGCTTCTGTTGCGCCAATAGTACATCGTCGGAGGCACTGGCCAGATCGAGATAGGCATTCAGCAGCCGGCCGGCCAAATCGTTATAAGCCACCTGAATATTCAACTGCCCGGTTAACTGATCGGCCTGAGCCTGACTCAGTTGCGCCCATTGGCGACTATCCCAGAGAGTCTGATTGAGTGAAATGCTGTAGCTACTACTGTGGTTCCCCCGGTCATCCCACTGAGATTTGACCCCCGCTTCGAGCCCTGGCCACCAGGAGTGTTCTGCATCTTTAACCTCCAGCTCACTGATCCGGGCCTTAATACCTGCCTGCTTGAACTCGGGATCATTGGCTTTGGCCGCCTGCCAGGCTTCGGGTAGATCCAGTGCCTGTACCAGCCCCGATAAACTGAACAACAGACCGACAACAGCCATTCGCTGACTGGCGGCTATCCTACGGGACATCAACACCTCCCATCTGACTGTTATCCACTACGCTTTCGCCTTCGCTCAAACCTGAAACCACCTCGACCTGAATACCATCAGACAACCCGAGGGTAACGTCACGGGGAGTGGAAGTTATGCCATCGGCACTTGGAATCAGCACCTGCGGTTGATCGCCTGCGAAAGACAGCGTCCGCTCCGGAATCGTCACCACATTATCGGCTTTTTCCAGAGTAATCCGGGCCGTGGCAGAAAAGCCGGAGCGCAAACCAATATCAGCCGGGAAATGAATCTGATCAACTTCAACTTCAAAACCGTTATCAAAACGGCTGTCGGTGGCTGTACCGTTGAGTTTGGCGGACTGGACGGCCACTTTGCTCAATACCCCGGTCACCGTCTGCTCCGGATAAGGCGCCAATGTCAGGGTAACGTCCATACCGGGTTTCAAGCGGGCCGCATCGTGTTCACTGACGGTACCTTTGAAAATCATCGACTGCATATTGGCAATCGTCATCATTTCCGTAGCGGCCTGACTGGAGGCTGTGGAGATAATCGGCTCTCCAACATCGACCTTCAAATCCAGAATAGTGCCATCCACCGGCGCGACGATTGTCGAAGTCAGACGCGAATCCCCCACTGAAGCCTCACCACTTTTGATCAGATCAAGATTCTGCTGTTTCTGCCGTACATCGGCCAGACGGGACTTAACGGTGCTGCGGGCATCCACATATTCGCTATAGTTGGGCGGGATAATTTTTTGATCAACCAGACTCTGGAGATTCGCAAGAGTCTGACGGGCCGATTCCAAACTGGCTTCACTCTGCATCAATGCAGTGCTGGCATCGGTCAGTGCCTGGGGAGTTGGATTTGGAGTGATCTTGATCAGCGCGGTACCAGCAGTTACCTGTTCACCTTCCTGGTGATATATCCGGCCAACAATCCCCTCGATCTGAGACTTGATCGCCACCGAATGTACCGGGACAATCTGACCTACGGCCAGAGCCTGTTTCTCGATGGTTCCCTTGGTTGCTTTTATGACCGGCAGGCTGTGATCAACCTGCTGACCACTTGTTATTTTCCAGTATCCCCCTGCCAATGCTGCAATCACAACTACTGAAGATATCAGCCAAGTTTTTTTCATGTGTTTAAACCAGCCCTAATAATTCGAACAACCTTGATTCAAAGGGCACAAAGCCTAGCACATCATATAACTTCTGATATGTCAGATATCGGTAATAAAATGGAGATATGGATAGCTCCATACACACTATCAATATGGTTGTTATATTTGCCTGCGTAAGTGATCAAAAAGCCGTCATTTTTAGGCTATCAATACACTTCTTTTGCCTGGACTTTGAAATCCATGCAGCCTTAAAGCGCGTTTATCTCTATAAAGTCAGACAAAGCAATGTGTGAGGGCAATGCCTAGGGAACCTCTGAAAAATGGCCTATTTTCGAGCAGGACATTGTCAGAAAGCCATTTGGGATGTGCAAAGTGTTGGTCAGCCATGGCTTACGATGACTGACCGGAAGGTTACAAATCCGAAACCACAGGATTCCGGATTACAGGTCATCGCATCACTTTCTGTCGATGAACTGGTTAATCTTATATTGCATATACAAGGTCTGGAAAAAGAACGTCAAAACACCATTGGCGCGAAAGTCTGGTTGACCATGGCTTTGGGCAATGCGCACTATTTCAGCTCTAAAACCGAATATCCAGATCAGCATAAAAATGAAATATGTAACAGCAGCAAGCAGCTGTACCAAAACGACAAATTGGCTATTCAGCAACAAGGCTCCACCATAGGACAATACCATATTAATGATGTAGGCAACTAACGTAACCCATATCACTGAACTGGAAATACCCTGATCAGAAATGCGGTTGAGAATCTTGGTGCGGGAGAACATCCAGTACATGGAGTAAATACCCAATGTCACAAGCGACAAAAAGAATACTCCCCAGGCACTGAAGCGCCCAAACGCCTGAAGATCTTCACCGGATGCTTGCATTTCGAGGTTGGAAGAGGGGGTTTTATATACGTCAGTCATAAATCAATCCTTTAGATTAAATCTCCGAAAAATCAGTTTTTCAGAAAAACATTAAAAAAATATTATTTGAAGATGTCATATAAAGACGCCTTTTTGCTTAATGGACAATCAGGAATCTCAATATTCGAACACCACGGCCTTATATCACTAAACAACATTATGTTTACTGGCCACATGTGATTACCACAATAACAATCACACTCGATAAAGCCGATGGCAATTCTATAACAATAAAACCGTCAGTGGCTACTGGTTATGTAGAAACTAACACTGATATAAAACACCTGACAACATTATCGAACACTGTCAGGCAATTATTTATAAATCTTCATATCTGCCCAGTGTCATAATTCTGGAAGTCACTGCCCACGGATGAAAATACTTCAGTGGATAACGTGATCAGGATTACAGATCGTGGTTTTACTGTCTGTCGATGAACTGATTGATCTTATATTGCAGATAAAATACCTGGAAAAAGAATGTCAGAATCGCATTGGCATGAAAATCCGACTGACCCTGGCTTCGGGCTATGCGGGAGATTTCAGCCCTTAAACCGAATATCCAAATCAATGCAAAAACAATATAAGAAACGGCAGCAAACAGTCCCACCGCTGCGGCAAACTGGCGACCCAGCAACACTTGGCCGAGAATGGGCGATATAACATAGACGGCACCGGAAACCAGTGCGATCCGGATCACTGAACTGGAAATCCCCTCCCGGGTGATGATGTTCAGTAGCCAGGTACGACTATACATCCAATAAATGGGATAAATGCCTAGTGTCACGATTGTTAAAAAAAGCATATTCCAGACACTTACACGTTTATACACGTTAAGGTCTTCAGTGAAGGCAGGAATATTGAAGCTGGAAGCAGGGGTTTTGTATATATCAGTCATAAATCAATCCTTTAAATGAAATCTCCTAAAATCTGTTTCTCAGAAAAACACTCACAAGAAACATTGTATACATATGTTAAATAAAGGCGCTTTTTTGCCGACCCGGCAATGAGAAGCATCAATATTCAAACAGGCTTACTGGGCAGGACCATGCGAAATTGTGATCGCGATCACACTTGGTTATCACAACAACATTCAACCTTGAAAGCCGGCGCAATTCTATAACAACAAAACCGGTGTTGGCTATGGCTATATGACAACTAAGGAGCCTCCGAAAAACAGGAATAATGTTGATGCAATCTATGAGAAGTTGAGAGAGGATAGAACTGACAAGGCCCTGCACGAAAACAGGAAATGTTTCAGAGGTTCCTCAACACAGAGATGAAACACCGGACAGCATTCTCAAACGCTGTCCGGTGATCATTATTGAAGGCTCATCTCAGCCCGGCGACGTTGATCGATCCTACGGGTCACGTACCAGCTTATCAGGGCTGTCAATGAAACCAGACCGATTATGATGGTCGCCAATGCATTGATCTTGGGAGTCACGCCACGACGCACAGATGAAAACACCTCAATGGGCAGCGTGGTGGCACCAGGGCCGGTCACAAAACTGGCAATCACAACATCGTCCAGCGACAAGGTAAAAGACAACAACCACGCTGACAGAATCGCTGGTGCGATAATCGGCAGGGTAATCAATATAAATGCCCGGACCGGAGTGGCACCGAGATCGAGCGCCGCTTCTTCGAGACTGCGGTCCATTTCCCGCAGACGTGAGCTAATGACGACCGTCGAATAAGCGAGGCAAAATGTACTATGGGCAATCCAGACGGTTACCAGGCCGCGATTCTGAGGCCAGCCGACAATTTGTCCCATGGCAACAAACAGCAGCAGTAACGATAAACCGATGATCACATCAGGCATTACCAATGGCGCGGTAATCATGCCGGAAAACAGGACTCTACTGCGAAAACCACGAATCCGGACCATCACCACCGAGGCAAATAATGCCATGAACACGGCTGCTGTAGACGAATAAAAGGCCACCTCAAGGGAACGCAGCACGGCACTCATCAACTGCCGGTCACGGAACAACTCTCCATACCATTTGACAGACCACCCGCCCCAAACAGTGACCAGCCTGGATTCGTTGAAGGAATACACCACCAGCACCACCATTGGCAGATACAAAAAGGCAATGCCAACCCAGAACATGATATTCACGAAGGTAAAACGCCGCTCAACTGAACTCATCAGCGCTCTCCTTATTCTGATAACGGTGAAACAGCGCTATCGGCGCCAGCAAAATAAGTAACATAATCACCGCCAGTGCTGAGGCTACCGGCCAGTCACGGTTATTAAAAAATTCCTGCCATAAAATTCGTCCGATCATCAGGCTGTCTGCTCCTCCCAATAACTCAGGAATGACAAACTCACCCACTACAGGAATAAATACCAGCATCGAACCAGCCACCACACCGTTTTTGGACAACGGCAATGTGATACGCCAGAAGCTTACCCAGGCTTTCGCCCCCAGGTCGCTGGCTGCTTCCAGCAGGGTATGATCGTGCTTGACCAGGTTGGCATATAACGGCAGCACCATGAACGGCAAATAGGAGTAAACAATGCCGATATAAACAGCAAAGTTGGTGTTCATCATCTGCAATGGCTCTTGGATGATGCCGGTCCACAATAAAAAATTATTGATTAAACCATTACTTTTCAACAACCCCATCCATGCGTAAACCCGGATCAGAAACGAAGTCCAGCTTGGCAGCAATATCAGCAACAACCAGATCGCCTGTGTTCGCGCTGGCGCACGGGCAATGGCATAGGCCATCGGATAACCCAGCAACAGACAGAAAATGGTCGAGAAGAATGCCATTTTGATGGAATTCCAGTATGCAATCAGATACAGCTGATCACTACCCAACCAGATGAAGTTACTGAAACTGATGTGAATACTGAGCGTATCTTCAGCCCATTCAAACATCGAGGTGTAAGGAGGAATGGCAATATCTGCTTCGGAAAAGGCAATCTTCAGCACAAAGATAAAAGGCAGCATGAAGAAAACCAGCAGCCAGAGATAAGGCACACTAATAATCCACCAGCGTCCTCCCGGCAACAGCCGGGAAAGATCGAAGCGTTTCATGACCGCAGCACCACGCAGTTGTCTGAAGACCAATGGATATAAGCCTTGTCATCCCAGGTGGGACGTTCTGCCCAGCGATCAACGTTGGCCAGAAAGCACTGTACGATTTTACCGCTGCCAAGTTTGACGTAATAAACGGTATGCCCTCCGAGATAGGCTATGTCATGGATAACACCTTCAGCCCAGTTGTACTCCTGTTCGGGCTGAGCGGTGGTCAACAGGGTCTTTTCCGGTCGCAGTACCACCAGCATGGTTTTTTCATCAACTCCAGTGGAAACACCATGATCGATATACACCGGTACATTGAGGTCTTCACACTCCAGTGTCATACGGTCTTCAAAGTCTTCAACGATATCGCCTTCAAAAATATTGGCCGAACCGATGAACTCAGCCACCATGCGGCTGGTCGGTGATTCGTAAATATTCATCGGTGTCCCGACCTGGGCAATGTACCCCTCATCCATGATGGCTATACGGTCAGCCATGGTCATGGCCTCTTCCTGATCATGGGTCACCATGACGCAGGTAACACCAACACTCTCAAGAATGTCGACGACTTCGAGCTGCATCTGAGTACGCAGTTTTTTGTCCAAAGCCCCCATGGGTTCGTCCAATAGCAACAGCTTGGGCTGTTTGGCAAGACTGCGGGCCAGTGCCACCCGTTGCCGTTGGCCCCCCGAGAGTTGATGCGGCTTGCGACGGGCGTACTTTTCCATGTGCACCAGCTTCAGCATTCGCTGTACCCGATCATGTATTTCGCCCTGCGGCAAACGCTCCTGTTTCAAACCAAAAGCCAGATTCTGCTCCACACTCATATGCGGAAACAGCGCATAAGATTGAAACATCATGTTGATAGTTCGCTCGTAGGGAGGGAGATCCGTGATGTCCTTACCGGCCAATATGATTCTGCCATCGGTTGGTGTCTCAAATCCGGCCAGCATACGCAGCAGTGTTGATTTACCTGAACCTGATGCTCCCAGCAGCGCAAATATCTCGCCTTTGTGAATGTCCAGCTGGACATTATCAACCGCGAGCGTGTCATCGTAATACTTACTGACACCCTGAATGCTCAACAGAGTTTCAACATTTGAGTTATTCGCCTTGGAATTTTTCCGGGCACCTGCAGCAATCGTCATTCGGACTCCTGTATGAAACCAGGGAGATCAGGTGACCTCCCACTGACACTGACTTGACTACCTACCGGTTCTGACTTTGGTCCAGGAACGGGTGCGGATACGGTCGATCTTTTTTGGCAACGTTTTGAAGGTAAACAGCTTGGTACCGGCAACCGGGAAAATGCCGGGATCGGCCAGAATTTCGGGTTCGATAAACTCACGCGCGGCCATGTTGGGACTGCCGTACATGACATAGTTAGTAATATCGGCCGAAACTTTGGGTTGAAGAATGTAGTTAATAAACTCGTGAGCCTCTTCAACATGCTGGGCATCTTTCGGAATCAGCATCATATCCGACCATACGGCCGCACCTTCTTTCGGAATGTAATAACCGATTTCAACACCGTTATCAGCTTCTTCGGCCCGGGACTTGGCCTGGAAGATGTCACCTGACCAACCGATGGCCACGCAGATATCACCATTGGCCAGATCCGAAATATATCGGGAGCTATGAAAATAGGTAATGGAGTCACGCAGGCTCATCAACAGTTCGGTGGCCTTATCGTAATCCTTAGGGTTCTCGCTGTTGGGGTCCAGCCCCAGATACTGCAGTGTCGCCGGATATAACTCACTCTCGGCATCCAAAAATGCCACCCCACAGCTACTGAGTTTTTTCAGGTTCTCAGGCTTGAACACAAGGTCCCAGCTGCCGATCACCGCGTCAGCCTGATCGCCTAATGCTGCTTTGACTTTGGCTACGTTATAACCAATACCACTGGTACCCCATTGATAGGGAACACCATACTCGTTGCCCGGATCATAATTCTGCAGCGTGGCCAGCAGTTCGGTATCCAGATTCTTCCAGTTGGTCAGTTTGGATTTATCGAGCTTCTGATAAGCACCTGCCTTAATCTGACGGGCCATAAAGTCGGTGGACGGCACCACGATATCGTAGCCGGTATTGCCGGAGAGCACCTTGGCTTCGACCACTTCATTGGAATCGAACGTGTCATAGACCACCTTGATACCGGTAGCGGCTTCAAAATTGTCCTTGGTGTCTTCAGCAATATAGTCAGACCAGTTATAAACCCTTACCACCCGGTCTTCAGCCATGACATGACCAGTGACCAGTGTCGCCATCGCTGTGGCAATCAGAGTTTTGCGGATGTTTTTCATAAACGTTTTTGTCTCCTAACAGATGGCATTTGTTTTGTTCTTAACTTTCAGATTCCAGGGCGGTTTGAGTGGCATCCAATGCCTGTCTAGCCCTCTCTACAAGGATGTTGATTTCATCCCGGGTTATGGTCAACGGCGGAGATATCAGCATGGTATCGCCGGTTGCCCGTAAAATGAGGCCTTGCTGCAACGCCAGATCACGACACAATGCCCCCACACGACCATTGCCGTCATAACGCCGGCGGCTGCGTTTGTCCGCCACCAGCTCTATCGCCCCCAGCATGCCGACTCCGCGCACTTGTCCCACCAAGGAATGGTCTGCCAATGTCTGCAACTGCGCTTGCAAATAAGGGGCCGTTTGCGATCGAACCTGATCGATGATCCGTTCCTCTTTTAAGATCCTCAGGTTTTCCAACGCCACCGCAGCACATACGGGATGGCCGGAATAGGTGAACCCATGACTGAACTCCTCGCCAGCCTGCTTGAGAGTCTCGGCAATATGATCGGCCACCATGACTCCGCCGATGGGCAGGTAGCCGGAAGACAGGCCTTTGGCAATCGGCATCAGATCTGCGCGAATATTGAAATAATCGCAGCCAAACCATTCTCCAGTACGTCCAAACCCACAGATCACTTCGTCGGCTACCAGTAACACGTCATACTTCTGAACAATGCGCTGGATTTCCGGCCAATAAGTGGAGGGCGGGATAATAATGCCTCCCGCGCCCTGGATAGGCTCTGCAATAAACGCAGCCACGTTATCAGCGCCCAATTCAAGAATCTTCTCTTCCAACGCCCTGGCGGCCAACAGACCAAACTCGTCCTCACTCAGATCCCCGCCTTCGTCATACCAGTAAGGCTGCCGGATATGCTCCACCCCCGATACCGGCAGTCCACCTTGGCGATGCATGGGCTTCATGCCGCCCAAACTCGCTCCCGCCACAGTGGAACCGTGATAACCGTTATGTCGGCCGATAATCACTTTCTTATCGGGATGACCTTTTAGTGCCCAGAAATAACGTACCATCCGGAATACCGTGTCATTGGCCTCACTGCCGGAGTTGGTAAAGAAAACATGGTTGATGTGCGCCGGTGCAAGTTCCGCCAGAGTCTGTGCCAGGCGGGCAGCCGGCACATTGGAGGATTTGAAAAACAGGTTGTAGTAAGGCAGTTCATTCATCTGCCGGGCAGCCGCTTCGGCCAGTTCCGAACGTCCATAACCGAGGTTCACACACCACAGTCCGGCAAATGCATCCAGGTATTTCCGGCCTTCGGCATCCCAGATATAGACGCCATCAGCGCGGGTCACCATTCTGGCCCCTTCACGAGCCAGGGCACCGTTGTCCACAAATGGATGCAGATGATGAGCAGCATCCAATGCCTGCCAGGCGGCATTTTGTTCAACCATGTTTTTCACCTTTGTAACAGTTGTCAGACGGTAGTCAGTAGATATTCCCGCTCCCAGGAACTGATCACCCGTTTAAATCCCTCATTTTCGGCCCAGCGGGTAGCGATGAAACCATCCACGAAGTTGGCACCAAGAACATCACGGATCTCTTCAGCTTCTGACATTGCAAACAATGCCGCTTCGAGATTGAACGGCAGATCCGGGTCTGCCTCATCGCCCAACCGGCCGGACACAGGTGGCCTTGGTTTGAGATCTCTGATCATGCCGATATAGCCGGCAGCCAGATTGGCGGCCATGGTGAGATAGGGGTTGGTATCTGCACCGGCCAGCCGGTTTTCCACCCGCCTTGCCTGTGGTGATGAATTTGGAACCCGTAACCCGACGGTCCGGTTTTCCTCACCCCATTCAATATTGACCGGCGCATTACCGTCTGCTCCCGGCAAATAACGGCGATAGCTGTTCACGTTCGGTGCAAACATCGGCATGATCTGCGGAATCACCGCCTGCAAACCACCAATGTAATTTAAAAACAGTGACGAGGCGGTGCCATCCGGTTGGGAAAACAGATTTTTCCCAGTTTTCATATCCACCAGTGACTGGTGAACGTGCATCGAACTCCCCGGCTCTCCGGTAATCGGCTTGGCCATAAATGTGGCACTAATATTGTGCTTCAGTGCTGCCTCACGAACGGTGCGCTTGAACATGAACACCTGATCAGCCAGTTTCAGGGCATCTCCATGACGGAAATTGAATTCCATCTGGGCCGTCCCCTCTTCGTGAATCAGGGTATCGATATCCAGTTCCTGGGCTTCGCACCAGTCATATACATCCTCAATGATCGGGTCATATTCGTTAGCAGCGTCAATACTGAATGACTGACGCCCGCTTTCCTGCCGACCAGAACGGCCAATCGGCGGCTCCAGGGGCAAATCCGGATCGGTGCAACGTTTAGTCAGATAAAACTCCACTTCAGGCGCAACAATGGGCTTCCAGCCTCGCTCGGAGTAAAGCTCCAGTATCCGTTTCAATACCGCTCGCGGCGATAGAGATATCATGTTACCAACCACATCGTAACAATCGTGAATGACCACAGCCGTTGGTTCCAATGCCCATGGCACCATAAACACCGCGTCTTCGTCAGGGCGCAAATGCATATCAATGTCTTTCGGATCCAACAGATTGTAATAAGCCTCATCATCCGGGTAGTCTCCGGTTGCTGTCTGCAACAGTACGCTTTCCGGCAACCGGATTCCGCGCTCAGCGAGGAATTTATTCGTGGGCATGATCTTGCCCCGCGCGATACCTGTCTGATCAGGTGTAATACACTCCACTTCAGTGATTTGACGATCTTTAAGCCACTTGCTTAACTTTTCCATGGTTATTCATAGAGAGCTATCACATGAACCATGCTCTGACGGCTCATGCTCGCTTCAATGCCTCAATAATGTTTTGTTTTGCCCAGGATCTGTCACTCGACAGCACAACGATGTGGCAACCACCAACATCGAAATCCCCCCCGGAATACCGCCTGATATTCCGGTCTTTGGACGGCCCCCAGACAATAGCCGCCCCAATCTATTGTTTACATGTATTCACAAAGTCTGCCACTTCATACCAGTACAGCCCATGCCAGCAACCATTTCGAGCTCACACATAAACGATGCACTACTAAAGAACACATGATAAAAAAATGCAACCGGACTGATCTATGAGGTGCTTGCTCTACAATCGCCGGAAATGAATCTCATGGACAGAGAATGGCTGATCGTGGAAGTCTCGCACATTGGCACAGCCTCTTGAGGAACACAATATGGCACCGCCCGGGATCCGGTTTTTTTCATCAGCCCCTGATACATTTTCTGTACACCTTCACAAGCATCGTAAAATCACTGAGAATCACATCTCCGGCTGAGGAAAACATGGGTGATTTAATACCCGGACAGCCAAAATTGGGTTTAATGAGTAAACATAAATGTCCAACGATGAAGTTTCGGCTTTCCTTACAGAGTATCCCGATGTACAGACTATAGAACTTCTGATTACCGACCTGAACGGCGTCGTCAGGGGCAAGAGAATCGAACGCGAATTACTGGAAAAAGTCTTCGCCCAAGGATTTTATCTCCCCGGCTCGGTCATGGCGCTCGATGCCACCGGCACTACGGTTGAAGAGACCGGCCTGGGTATCGAAGCCGGCGATCAGGACCGCGTGTGCTTCCCCATCCCCGGTACCCTTGCCATTGTCCCCTGGCAAGGAAATGACCGCGCCCAGGCATTGGTCAGTATGTTTGACGCAGATGGAGAAGTTCCATTTCTGGCCGATCCCCGTCAGGTGCTGGCTCGGGTGGTTGAGAAATTCAGCGCCCTTAATTACACCCCCTGCGTGGCCGTAGAACTGGAATTCTATCTGGTGGACCGCGAGCGTGATGCCAACGGCTTGTTGCAGCCCCCTATCTCTCCGGTCAGCGGCCGGCGCATGAACTCCAAACAGGTCTACTCCATGGATGACCTGGATGACTACGACTTTTTCATCCGCGAAGTTCTGGATACCGCCCACGCCCAGAACATTCCGGCTGATGCGGTGGTGGCGGAATATGCTCCGGGACAATTTGAGGTCAATCTGCCACACGTTACCGATCCACTGGAAGCAGCCGATCACGCAGTGTTATTGCGCCGGGTCATTCGTCAGGTGGCACGCAAACACGATATGGAAGCCACATTTATGGCCAAACCCTATATCGATGAGTCGGGCAGCGGCACCCACGTCCATGTCAGTCTGCTGAACGACGCTGGCGAGAATATTTTTGCAGCCGAGGATCCATTGCTGCATCCACCATTGCGATATGCCGTCGGTGGCTTACTGCAGATGGCCGATTCGGTACAGGCGCTGCTTTGCCCCAACATCAACAGCTATCGCAGACTGGCACCGGGAGCTTATGCTCCGACCAGCTACACCTGGGGTTATGACAATCGTACTGCCTCGATCCGTATTCCCTCTGGGGAGATCGAAGCCACCCGTATCGAGCATCGCATGAGTGGCGCCGATACCAATCCCTATCTGGCCGTTGCGGTAGTGCTGGCGGGAATCGGTGAAGGTCTGATGAAACAGATAGAACCACCGGAACCTATCACCAACAATGCCTACGATCAGGATCATCCTCAATTGGCAGATAATCCACGCGATGCGTTGCGGGCCATGGAGGCCAATGAAGAGATCAGTGCGTGGTTTGGAGAAGAGTTTTTAAGAATTTACAGTATCTGCAAATGGTCGGAAGTCAGTCTGTTTGAACGGCAAGTCACTGAACTCGAATACAGTTTGTTACTGCCCTACCTTTAAGCTGATTTTGCACCAAAACAAAACACAAAAACTTTGCAACGTTTTGTTTTGGTGCTAAAAAACCACCACTCTGTCACGAACACGCGATACCGACAGTACCATGGCAATTTTCCTTACCAGAATGCCCGACAATCAGGCATTTTCACTTAAAACGCCCCAAAAAATACAAACCAACCAGATAATCCTTCCTGAATGGTACGATTCATGCTCGTGCGACGCCCTGATTTGTCATTAAAGACCCATATCGAACCTATAGCGCCGAACGAGGCACTTAAAACGAGCGTTTGCTGACCATCTAAACGAACCAAAACAATACATCAGCAAATGGCTATGGCGCTGTATCTCATTGACACTGGTAAGAGGACATTTTGTGGATAGCACAGCAATTAACAATATCAGCGCTGCCATCACCACCCTGAGCCAGAGTACCGATACTCTGTTTCTGTTACTCGGCGCAGCAATGGTGCTGGCCATGCATGCAGGGTTCGCTTTTCTGGAAGTCGGCACCGTGCGTCATAAAAACCAAGTCAATGCACTGGTTAAAATCATCACTGACTTCGGCGTTTCCACCGTGGCCTACTTTTTTATCGGTTATCAGATTGCTTATGGCGAAAACTTTTTTGTGCCGGCCTCCGAGCTGGCGCAAAACCATGGTTATTCCCTGGTGAAGTTTTTCTTTTTGTTAACGTTTGCAGCTGCCATTCCTGCCATTGTTTCAGGTGGAATCGCAGAACGTGCACGGTTCTACCCGGTGTTAATTGCCTCGGCCTTGATCGTGGCACTGGTATATCCATTGTTTGAGGGCATTGTTTGGAACAATAATTTCGGCTTTCAACAATGGTTGATCGATCACTATGGATTTGCGTTTCATGACTTTGCCGGATCCGTTGTCGTCCATGCGGTCGGCGGCTGGATTGCCTTTGGCGCTATCGTCCTGCTGGGTACCCGTAAAGGTCGTTACCGCGATGGCCGGGTGGTGGCGTTTGCACCTTCAAATATTCCTTTTCTGGCTCTTGGTGCGTGGGTATTGGCAGTCGGCTGGTTCGGCTTTAATGTCATGTCAGCGCAAACCATTACCGGTATTTCCGGACTGGTAGCAGTCAACAGCCTGATGGCAATGGTGGGCGGCACACTGACCGCCATGGTGATCGGCCGTAAGGACCCGGGATTCATCCATAACGGGCCTCTGGCTGGGCTGGTGGCTGTATGCGCCGGATCCGATCTGATGCATCCGATTGCAGCGCTATTGGTAGGGGGCATGGCCGGCATTTTGTTTGTATTGGTCTTTACCACAGCACAAAACCGCTTCCCAAAATTTGACGATGTACTGGGTGTCTGGCCATTGCACGGCCTTTGTGGTGCCTGGGGTGGTCTGGCTGCCGGGATTTTTGGTCAGGAAACATTTGGTGGTCTGGGTGGCATCAGTTTTATTGCCCAGTTGTTGGGGACCCTGGCCGGTATTGCCATCGCTCTACTCGGAGGCTTTATCATTTACGGTATGGTGAAAGCTTTCATCGGATTGAGGCTAACTCAAGAAGAAGAATTCAATGGTGCGGATTTGTCCATTCACTATATCAGTGCGAATCCGGAAGAATAATCATACGGTGGTCCAGGGATGGACTGTCAGTATCAATAACGACATCTCCCACACTCTCAAACATCACGGCTCAATAGCCGTCGATTTATCTGTTTCATCAGAAGCCTATTGATGGAATCTTTGAAAAATGGCCTATTTCCGTGCAGGAGGCCGTCCGTTTCGTTCGAAGGCAGCCCTCTCTCTAGTCCTCATTGATACCAGTAAACTCCGGTTTTGCGAGCAGTGCTGACCGGTCTGCATCAAAACTATCCCTCTTTTTTTAAAGCTCCTGATAAGAATCTCTAGACCACATCACAAAAACAGGACGGCTACTCTTAAAGAACCTGCCGACAAAACATACCTCAACGAATCAACGAGTTGATGAGTATTTTATCGGCTTCTCTTGTTATCCCATGACTATATCTTCAGCACATACATATCAGGCCATATATGTTTGGTCGCAGCAAAAGTATCCAGATAAACACTTATGCCGATCGCCTCAACTCCTCAAACACATGTTTGTCAGGTTTAAAACTGATTTACTGGTCACAACAAAAACTTGATGCGTGTCTCTTTTATCTGCGACAACCCGTCATAAAGTTTTGAACACCCTCGCAAATTTCACTAATAAACCCCAAAAAGCAGTTTCATATATTGGGCACACTCACAGATAGGTCTACTATTGCGCCATCGACTCACCGAAGCCCGTTGCAGGTTATTAAAGTAACTATTTCAAAAAATCAAAAGATTCACTTATGCCTGCCAAGCGCACAGAGTTTTAAAATCAACAACCATATTGACGGAGTAAGAAGGAGGCACACCCTGATGATAAGGAAAAAAGCCACTTATCTGCCGCTGTTATTTGCTGTTTCTTCCACATTACTGGTTGCATGTAATGTTCAGTACAGTCACCGCGATGACAACACTAATGGAAATGACAACAACAGTCAGAACAACAACGACAACAATGGTAGTCAGGACGGTAACCAAAATGGACCGGACACGTCCTCCCCTTCACCATTGATTACTACCTGGAAAGTGGATGATGCCAACGGACAAATCACCATCTACACCAAAGGCAATGGTTATCACTACACCGTAGATTGGGGTGATGGTCAACAAGATAGCCAGGTAACCGGTAACACCAGCCACAGCTATGCGAATGCCGGTACTTATAGTGTCGAAATCAGTGGGGACTTTCCACACCCATACTTCTGTGAATTATCCACCAATAAAGCTCAGTTGCGCAGTGTCGAACAATGGGGAAGTCAGAATTGGAAAAGCATGAATAGCGCATTTTCAGGCTGCAGCAACGTTGTCATCAATGCCTCGGATACACCCAACCTGACACAAGTGAAGGATATGAGCCGGATGTTTTATCATGCCGAATCCTTCAATCAGAACATTAATGACTGGAATGTCAGCTCCGTCACCAATATGAACAATCTGTTTGCCAGCGCCAGCGCCTTTAATCAGGACCTCAGCAACTGGGATGTCAGTGCGGTTACCAGCATGAACGGCATGTTTGCAGGTGCCAAAGCATTCAATCAAGAACTGAATGGCTGGGATGTCAGTACCGTGACGGACATGAAGGGAATGTTTTCCGGCGCCAGCAGCTTCAATAGCCACCTCAACAGCTGGATTGTAAGTGCAGTCACCAGCATGGAAGGTATGTTTGCCGGGGCTCGGTCATTTAATCAGGACATCGGCACCTGGGACGTTGGAAAAGTCACCAATATGGGTGCCATGTTTGCCGGTGCCAGTTCGTTTAACCAGAACCTGAGCAGCTGGAATGTAAGCTCAGTCACCAATATGAACGCCATGTTTGCCGGTGCGACGATGTTCAACCAGAAATTAGACTGGACTGTGACAGCCGTCACCGATATGAGCAGCATGTTTGCCGCTGCCGGAGCGTTTAATCAAGATCTCAATGAATGGGACGTCAGTGCAGTGACAACCATGAGCAGCATGTTTGCCGGTGCATACTCTTTTAATCAGACGCTGAAAAAATGGGATGTTGGCACAGTGAAAAAGATGGATGACATGTTTGGCGGCGTTTCTCTATCAACAGCCAACTATGATGCTCTGCTATCCGGCTGGAGCGCACGTTCGCTACAGTCAGACGTCGTATTCAATGCAGGAAACAGCAAATACTCCACCAGTGCACAAAGCGCTCATAATGTTCTGACTGATTCGTATAACTGGAACATTACAGATGGCGGAGTGAACTAGTGAAACAACAATTTTCCTTCTGAAAACGGAAAATTGCCAACAGATGGCAACCTTTCAGATCAAAACTGAATGGTTGCCACGATGCTTCATATACAAACGCCCTTTCTCCTGTTCCTTTATTCGCCCTTATCACACAGCGCACAAATGCTTAGCAGGGATAACGACACAAACTGCACTCGTGCTCAACAACCTGAAATCCAAGCCCTTGATATAACAAAGTCGCATGATAATTAGCGTCCGCAACAATGACCTGTTGCGCGGCAAACTGACTCACCCATTCAGCCATATGAAACAGCAGATTTCTGGCCAGACCGCGGTTCCGATATTCCGGCATCACCCAGACATTCTGATAACGGGCCAGGCCATTCAAATGATATACCCCGGCATAGGCCAGTAATCGTGAGCCGGCAAAAACCCCGAACTGACAGCCATACTGCCGTTGTTGCAACAATTGATACTCATAAAGGCGTTGTTGCAAATATGATTGATGATCGCCACCAGACTCCTGCTCCAGCAATGACTTCATTTGTTCGTCATACCACTGCAGCCAGTCTCCAGGCTCAGTGAAAGCTCTGATCACAAACTCCGAATCCATAGCGAGTGGACGCTGCAGGGCTTCTATACCTGCACTGAGCACATGATTCTGTTCATATAGAAAACCATCCTGTTGAAACAGCTGAATCAGACCTTCATCCATATCATCATTTGCGACCCAGATAAACGTCTGATGTCTGACCTCTGGCAGTCCGGAAAAACACTCGCAGAACAATGCCTGCCACTGCAACATGCTTTTCGACACCAGCGAAACCTTCAAGGCCAATGTATTGCCAAAATAAAAATAAGGATTCGCTGGTGTCCGGGTTATCAAATACTCATCAGTCTCCTGCTGCTCGCAACGCAAATGGTGCACCACATAATCACTGCGCACACCCAACCCAATCTGCCTGTTGGCCATTTCAGATACCGAGTTTGTCCCTGAGACCATAATAAACGGCACCAATTGCCGTATAAGGCGCACGGAACAAACGCCCTCCTGGGAATGAAAAGTGCTTCAGACTGGCAAAGGCATCAAATCGTTCTGCCTGACCTTTTATTGCTTCGGCAATCAGTTTGCCGGCCAAATGTGTGGTCGTGACACCATGGCCACTGTAGCCCTGGGCGTAATAGATATTGTTACCAATACGACCAAACTGCGGCAATCGGCTGAGGGTCAACAGAAAATCCCCGCCCCAGGTATACTCGATTTTAACACCGCGTAACTGCGGGAAGGTGGTTTCCAGTTTTTTACGGATAAAACGCTCGATGGAGGCTGGATCACCACCACCATAGGTAACCCCGCCGCCGTACAACAGCCGGAAATCTTCAGTAATACGATAGTAATCCAGCTTATAATTACAGTCTTCGATACAATAAAGTTCAGGAATCAGACTGCGGGCGCGCTCTTCTCCCAACACTTCGGTAGCGACCACCTGGGTACCGCAGGGCATGGTTTTCGCCGCCAGTTCCGGAATCAGATTACCCAGATATGCGTTACCGGCGATCATCACATATTGACTGCGCACCAACCCGCCATCGGCCGTTTTCACGACCACTTTATTGCCTCGCTCAACAGCCACCACTCTGGAATCTTCATAGATCTGACCACCTAGTTCCTCCAGTGCGGCCGCCTCGCCGAGGGCCAGATTCAAGGGATGGATATGGCCGCCGCTCATATCGAGCAGACCACCGCAGTAAACATCCGTCTTCACCACATCACGAATGTCCGCCTGTTCCAACAAGGTCAGTTGTTCATGGCCATAACGCTCCCACAGTTTTTTCTGTGCTTTCAGCTCATGCATCTGGCGCGCATTAAACGCTGCAAACACACCTCCCTGACGATAAGCGCAGTCGATATCATACTGCTGGATACGCTGGCGGATAATTTCTGCACCCTCGAAAGCCATATTGCCAAGCACCCCTGCCAACTCACTGCCATAGGCACGTTCAATCACATCGATGTCGCGGCTGTAACTGTTGACCAGTTGTCCTCCATTGCGACCACTGGCGCCAAAACCGATTCTGGCGGCTTCGAGCAGCACGACGTTATAACCCGCCTCAGCCAAATGCAGAGCACTGGATAAACCGGTAAAACCACCTCCGATGACACAGACATCGGTATCCACCGGTCCTGCCAGACACGGGCGATCCGGGCTATCGTGAGCAGAGGCTGCATAGTAAGAACGAGTATGGGGAGTTCGGCTCATTAACGCGATTCCTGTTATCCAATTATGATGAAGAGCCTAGCGGAAGCCATGCAAAATGAGAATAACCGCGACCAAGACAAATACCACAATACTTGCCTGCCGGTAGAAATCCGATATACCGTATGAGGATATAAGCAGCTTTGCAGAATAGGGTATGAGTAGTTCAATCCGTTGCAGTAGCTCTTCGCCCGAATATTTCTGACTGACACAAATGATTTTGACGAGCCGGCAATCCGCCCGCTCAATCCAAACATGGCCGTTTTGCCTTTGCAGACATCAACCCTACTAACCAGATAGAACTGAATACTATGACTGAGCTACACGACCTGAACTACTGGCAGACCAAGGCCAAAGGCCTGAGTTTCGAAAACCGCGCATTTATTGATGGCGAATACACCGCGGCTGCATCCGGTGCAACATTTGAATGCATCAGCCCGATCGATGGCAAACTACTGACCAACGTCACAGCCTGCGATGCCGCCGACGTGTTGCGCGCAGTGACCGCGGCCAGAACAGCATTCAACAGCGGAGCCTGGTCACAGATGGCACCTTCTACGAGAAAAAAGGTTCTGCTAACGTTTGCCAGCCTGATTGATACTCATCGCGAAGAGCTTGCTCTGCTGGAAACTCTGGACATGGGCAAACCTATTGCCGACGCCCTTGAAGTGGACGTCTCCGCCACGGTGAGAGCCATCAGCTGGAGCGCCGAAGCCATCGACAAACTATATGACGAGATTGCTCCCACAGCGGCGGACGAGCTGGGTCTGGTGACCCGTGATCCTGTTGGTGTGGTCGCCGCCATCGTACCCTGGAACTTTCCCATGATCATGGCCAGCTGGAAAATCGGCCCGGCCCTGGCAATGGGGAACTCCGTTATTCTCAAACCTTCAGAAAAGTCTTCGTTAACAGCCATTCGGCTTGCCGGATTGGCCCGGGAGGCAGGCATTCCCGCCGGGGTATTCAATGTCCTGCCAGGTTTTGGACATACTGTCGGCAAGGCACTGGCGGTCCATATGGATGTCGATACCCTGGTATTCACCGGTTCCACTAATGTTGCCAAGCAGCTACTGGTCGATGCCGGGCAATCGAATATGAAACGGGTCTGGACCGAAGCCGGTGGCAAATCCCCCAACATCGTGTTCGCTGATGCTCCGGATTTGGATGAGGCCGCAGAAGCCGCAGCGGCGGCGATCTGTTTTAATATGGGTGAGATGTGCACAGCTGGATCACGTCTGCTGGTCGAAGAGTCTATTGCCGAAGACTTCATAGCCCGGGTTCGCCAAGCCTTTCAAAACTGGCGTCCTGGACACCCCCTTGACCCTGCCACCAATATCGGCGCGATCGTTGATGAAGTGCAGTTAAACAGGGTGTTAAGTTACATCGACAAAGGTCAGGCAGAAGGTGCACGTCTAAGCCTGGGCGGCCAGCGCAGCCAAATTGTGTCCGGTGGGTTTTATGTTGAGCCGACCCTGTTTGATAAGGTCGACAATCAGATGACCATTGCCCAGGAAGAAATCTTCGGACCAGTACTGAGTGTTGTCACCTTTCACGATGAAGCCGAAGCTGTGCAATTGGCCAATGATTCCATTTACGGCCTTGCAGCAGCCCTCTGGACCAGCAACCTGAGTCGTGCCCATCGAGTGGCCCGGGCTTTGCGGGCGGGTTCCATCTGGATCAATCAATATGACGGCGGAGACATGACTGCCCCATTTGGTGGTTATAAGCAGTCTGGCAACGGCCGAGACAAATCACTGCATGCTTTCGACAAGTACTGCGAAATCAAAGCCACCTGGATAAAACTGGCACCCTGAACAAAAATCAGGGGTAATCCACAAATTATTTGACCTCGGACATAGCCACCAAATGCAGGGATGCCTATGGTGGCTATTATTTACCTGATGAATGGTCATATCTATGTCAAACAGTGCTTCCACCACACATATTTCTGCGCATACTTCTGTGGTGCAAAAGCTACTTGATCATGACGTACTGCCGACCCCCCAACGACGGATCATTGCCGAAACCCTGTTTGCCAAGCCTCAGCATTGCACAGCCGAACAACTGCATGACCAGATCAAAGCCAGTGGTTACAAGGTTTCCAAAGCAACGATTTACAATACCCTCGGGTTGTTTGCGCAAAAAGGTCTGGTCCGAATGATTTATGCGGACACTGCCACGACGTTCTACGATTCCAACACCTCAGCCCATCATCACTTCTTCAATACCGACAACGGCGAGATTTCCGATATTCACGAAAACCTGATTCACAGCTATTTGCAGGATTGCCTGCCAGCCGGTACCCGGCTGGATTCAGTCGATCTGGTCGTGCGTATTCGCAACAAGTTCTGACACGCTGTTTTTATCCACCAATCATTTATCTGAATTGATCTGAATCACACCACTTGGGTTTAGAATAAGTCTAAATATAACCACACTCAAAAAGTGGTTATAACAGGATGGTCGGTTACTATTTTTGAGTGTGAACATCTTCCAGACACATATTCACATTTTTGAAAACTTGATGTTTTCGTAGCGGGAAAGTGTGAAACCAATACAACAAACACATGTAAGGAATAACACCATGAAATTGAAAGTAACCGCTAGCCTATCGCTCATGATGGCGTTCAGCTTTTCAGGTCACCTGATCGCCGCCACCCGCTCAGAACCCATAGAGCCAATTAAACCGGTTCAGTCCATCAATCTGGGAATGGTGGAACTTGGTAAGAAACTGTATTTTGATCCACGCCTGTCCAAATCCGGCTTTATCTCCTGCAACTCCTGCCACAACCTGAGCATGGGAGGAACTGACAACTTGACCTCTTCAATTGGTCATAATTGGCAACAGGGACCGATCAACGCCCCCACGGTCTTAAACTCAAGTATGAATGTGGCACAATTCTGGGATGGTCGCGCAGCTGATCTTCAGGCCCAGGCGGGCGGCCCCATTGCCAATCCAGGGGAAATGGCCTCAAGCCATACACTGGCGGTGGACGTATTACAGTCCATTCCTGAGTACGTTATGGAATTCGAGCAGGTGTTTGACAGCGACAAAATCACTATCGATGAAGTCACCCAAACCATTGCGGAATTCGAAAAAACCCTCGTCACGCCCAACTCACGGTTCGACAAATGGCTGCTCGGCGATAACAATGCCATCAGTGAACAAGAACTGGCTGGTTATAACCTGTTTAAAAACAGTGGTTGTACTGCGTGCCACAATGGTGCTGCGGTAGGTGGTAGTTCTTTTCAGAAAATGGGATTGGTTGCACCGTATCAGACCAGTAATACGGCAGAAGGTCTCAGTGCGGTAACGGGAAAAGACGCTGACCGCATGAAGTTTAAGGTACCAACTTTACGTAACGTCGCACTCACTTATCCCTACTTTCACGATGGTGCTGCTGGAACGCTCAGCGAGGCTGTTGAAATCATGGGGCAGATTCAGCTGGGCAAAACATTCTCAGATACAGAAAATACTCAGATCGTTGCGTTTCTGAAAACACTGACAGGTGAACAACCTTCTTTCCCATTGCCGATTTTACCACCTTCAAACGAGAATACCCCCAAGCCCATTCCTTTTAACTGATCATTTATCGACCGGCGGGAAAGGCCGGTCGCTCGGCACTTACATCCTCCCTAAATGCCACGATGACACAGGTATTTCATTAGCATCAAAATCATTTAGGGGCCTCTGAAAAAGGGCAACCATTTTGACCGCTCGCAAAGTCGTAGTTTACGGGCGTAAATAAGGATTAAAAAGAGTGCAACCTTCAGATGGGGCTAACAATGTCCTGCACGAAAATAGATCATTTTCAGAGGATGTTTAAATTAATTCTCATTAATCATTGGCAGAAAAAAACATTCCGTCAGTAGCAGAGCGTTTCAACGCCTCATCAATTAGTCTTATTCAGTTTTTTGAAAAGGCGTTTTTTTTCGTCTTGAATATTCAACCAGACACATCGAAAACTATATTTTTGATCGTAACAAATTATCGAAAACACTATAAAAACAGCTATTTTACTCATTATTAAACCAAACTTAATTTTCTGTAATGATGATAATTTACAGCCAAAATACACCTGAATATTTTTTATTCATGCAATACTCGTTTACACAAACATTTGAACCATATCACTTCTACTGTCTTTAGAATCATTCCAATCAATTACAGAATAATGCCAAGCGTAATTATCGTCTCCGTCGGAATTTTTTTACGCTGCATGACTCCTGACTAACACACCCCCTGAAATAGGAATTCAAAAAACAAAGGTAAAAGCACACCTATAGGGTGGTGTCATGGGGAATATTTGCCTGAACTCAACACTGACAACCAACAGATAGGATAACAACATGCCCTTTAAATTTCCCAATAAACACTCTGCAGTACTGATCAGTCTGCTGTCTTTGGGAGTGGTGAGCCAAGCGGCCACAAATGAACCTATTCAACCAATCAAGGCACCGGCCCAGATCAACACAGGTCAGGCTGAACTGGGGAAAAAGCTGTACTTCGATCCCCGGCTATCGAAGTCTGGATATATTTCCTGCAACTCCTGTCATAATCTGAGCATGGGGGGAACGGACAATATCACCTCCTCTATCGGTGATCACTGGCAGCAGGGGCCAATTAATGCTCCAACAGTATTAAATGCCAGTATGAATCTGGCTCAGTTCTGGGATGGCCGGGCAGAAGATCTGAAGGATCAGGCCGGTGGCCCAATTGCCAACCCCAAGGAAATGGCTTCCAACCATACACTGGCAATTGAGGTGCTAAAGTCAATCCCGCAATATGTGGTAGAGTTCAAACAGGTGTTCAATTCTGATCAGATCACTATCGATCAGGTCACCACGGCCATCGCTGAATTCGAAAAAACCCTGGTCACACCTGGTTCCCGCTTTGACCAATGGCTGGAAGGCGATAAAACAGCACTGAACGACACTGAACTGTCCGGCTATGAGTTATTCAAAAGCAGTGGTTGTACCGCCTGTCACAATGGCCCGGCAGTGGGTGGGACCATGTATCAGAAAGTCGGCGTGATCAAACCTTATCAGACCAACAATCCAGCACTCGGTCGCTTTGATGTGACTGGCAACGAGGCGGATAAAAATGTCTTCAAGGTACCGACCTTACGCAATATCGAGCTGACGTACCCGTATTTTCATGATGGTGCTATCAAAACATTGAGTGAAGCAGTGAATACCATGGGCGAGATCCAGCTCGGTAAAACTTTCAATGCCACAGAAAATACACAGCTGGTTGCTTTTCTAAAAACACTGACCGGTGAGCAACCACAGATCACTCTGCCAATACTGCCACCATCCAACGACAATACTCCACAACCACAACCCTTCAAATAGTCTGTCATCCGGTCGCGCTTGCGGCCGGTCTTTTACCCTGACCCTGGACTGCCAGCACAAAGAACCTGGCCGACGGTTGCAAAACGAGATACCTTCTCGCGCAAACTGTACGGACATTCATCATGATCACCCAGCTCAATCACCTGACCCTTGCTGTTTCAGAACTCGATCGCGCCTTTCGGTTTTACACCATCGAACTGGGCCTGACACCACATGTCAGATGGCAAAACGGTGCATATCTCAGTGCAGGTGAATTGTGGCTCTGTCTGTCCGTCGATCCGGATACCCAAGCCGTTCAGGACTACACCCACATCGCTTTCAGCGTTCCGGAAGCAACCTTTGCGCAAATGCAGGCCCGGCTGATCAATGCGGGTGTCACGGTCTGGAAGCAGAATCGCAGTGAAGGTGAATCGTTCTACTTCCTGGATCCTGATGGCCATAAACTGGAGCTACACCTGGGGTCTTTGGACAGCCGGCTGGCAGCTCTCAGGAAACAACCCTATCCGGATTTAGAGTGGTTTTAGCAGCAGCAGAGCCCCGGGGCTTCTGCGACAACCATTGTGCCAACAACGAGGTGGCAACCATGACGGCCATGATCAGATACTGTGGCCAACTGAAGTGCTCGTGCACCAACCAGGCTCCGATGATGACGCCGCCAATCGGATTGGCAATGCTGGCAAACGCAAACTGAACGATGGAGACCCGCTGTAAAACCCAGATAAAGAGCGCATAAGCCAAAGCCGTATTGATGACCACCAACCAAATGCCCGACAACACCCGAGACATGTTGATATCCAGTGCGGTGGCGTAAGCCTGAGGATTCGACAGCCACTGCCAGGCAGCAAACGGTAGCAACATGATCCCGCCCAGAATCAATTGCCAGACCACCATCGTCCACCAATTCACCTGACTCATGACCTGCTGAGCAAATACCGACCCCGCCACCATAACCACCATGGCCAATACCATAGCGATAATACCAAGCCACTGAACGTGCTGGTTGCCCGGTGAAAACAGCGTCCAGGTTGCCAGCACCAGTAGCACACAGGCGAGCACCTGGTAGACATTGGGTATCGAGCCTTTATACAGAAAGCTAAACAACAGGGCGACGACCGGCGTACCCGCCATACCGACTGCGGCAAAAGTGGCCGGCAGATTCTGCGCAACCAGAAAAATCAGCCAAAAAAACAAGGCGATATTGATCGCCGAATGAATCAACAACAAGCGCCACTGTCCAGCTTTCGGCCACACAGGTTTAATCAGTAGCAGTAGCAGTCCGGCTGGCAGAGATCGTAATACCGCCAACGCCAGTGGCGGCCAATCCATAAACCCGAGGTGCGTGGCTGAAGCAGTTGTTCCCCACAGAAATGGAACTATCATTGCAATAAGAATATTCATATGAAGTATCTCGATATCAAAATATTTTAAAAACTATACCCAGGTAATGTCATTGAGTAAAGTATCTTAATATTGAGATATCAGAAAAAGGTTAAATAATGAGCACACAGGTATCCGATTCAGTCGATAAAATCAGAAAGCAATGGTCCACGGAGCGGCCGGAACTCGAATTATTGCCAATGGAGTTGATTGGTCGCATGTCACGTATCTATAAGCGAGGCATGAGGCTGCTTGAAGAATGTCACCTGGAATTTGATCTCAAACCTGGTGAATTTGATGTATTGGCTACTCTGCGACGTTCGGGAGCACCACATACGCTGACCCCTTCAGAGTTGTTTCAATCAATGATGCTCAGTTCCGGCGCTATGACCAATCGTCTGGATAAACTGGAACAGAAAGGTCTGATCAGCCGCAGTCACAGTCACGAAGACCGCCGAAGTGTCACCGTAACCCTGACAGACAAAGGACTGGCTTTGATTAATCAGGCGGTAACAGCTCACCTGCAGACTCAAGCACTCCTACTGTCAGAACTAACCCAGGATCAGCAGCAGCAATTAAACCAATTGCTTAAGAACTGGCTTATCAGTCTCGAGCAAAGCCCATAACCGGGTATCGCTAATCCGACTGAGCGCGATGATAAAACACCGCTACTTCATCGATGCTCAGGGGTTTGGCAATACCAAATCCCTGTAGGTAATGACAGCCCAGTTCGACCGCCACCTTGTATTCTTCCGGACGCTCAATACCTTCCGCCACCACCTTCATATTAAGACGCGACGCCATTTCAATGATTCCGGCAGTCAGGGCCTGATTACGTTCATTCCGATCGATACCATCCAGCAGCTTGCGATCCAGCTTGAGAATGTTCAGCGGCAAATCCAACAAATGTGTAATTGATGAATAACCACTACCAAAATCATCCAGAGCAATTTGAATATTATGCTGTTGCAGCAGATGAATCTGATCACGGCAGATATCAGCATTTTCGACGATCTGACGCTCTGTCAGCTCCAGGCAAATCTTGTCCTTGGGCAATGCAAACTCATCCAGCCACTCCAAAAACAGTCTGCAGAAATAACGACTGCTCAATTGCGAGGCACAAACATTGATAGCGATCTTATCGATTTTGTTCTGAAGAGAGATCAAGGCATTATAAAATTCAGCGGAATCTTTAACCGCCTGACGGGTGATTTCATTTATGGCCGGGGTAAACTCCGCCACCGGGATAAATTCATCCGGACTGATCCAGCCAAGTTTTGGGGAATACCAGCGCATCAATACCTCCACCAAAATCCGGTCAGTCTGCGTGGTATCGATCACCGGCTGAAACCTGGATGTCAGTTCACCGCGTGTCAAAGCCCGCCCCATTTCAACCTCTATTTTCTGGGTTCTTGCAAACTGCGCCGCCAACTGCTCAGTATAGAAACAGACAGGATTACCCAAATCTCCTTTGGCTTCATACATCGCACTGTCAGCCTGCTTAATCAACAGATCCAGACTGTCGGCCTCGGGAAAGAATGCAACACCGATAGCTGGCCTGATTACAATTTGATGGGTATCTATCTCGAACACATGATCAAACTGACCCTGAATGCGTCTAACCAGAGGATAAATTTCCTGTTTGCTTTCGAGCACATCGGTAATTACCACGAACTCGTCGCCACCCAGTCTGGCCAGAAAATCATTTTCGCGCACAACTTCCGTCAAACGACTAGAAATCTGTTGCAACAGCTTGTCACCGATCAAGTGACCATAGGCATCGTTGACTTTTTTAAAGCCGTTGAGATCAAAATATAACAATGCCACCTGTCCAGCCGCCCTCATTGCCCGGTGCAGAATACGATTGGCGGCATCGTGAAAATAAGTCCGGTTTGGCAGCCTGGTCAAAGGATCATACTTGGCCTGTGTTTCCAATTGAATATTTCGATAAGCTGCATCGTCCAGCGCCTTCTTGAGCTGTTGTTCAATGTATTTTCGTTCCTGCGCATAGCGCAGGCTGCGGGCCAGAATCTCCGGAGTAACGTGGTTCTTACTAAGATAATCCTGAGCCCCGTTCTGCAGTGCATCAATGGCAGAGCTCAGGTCATCCTGGCCGGTGAGGATCACAATAGGCAGATTAGGATAATGAGCTCCCAGTTGCATAATGTTATCGATACCGGACTGATCAGGTAGATTCATATCCAGAATCAATGCCTGAAAGGTTCCATCAGCCAGGGCATCCATTACCTTAGAGAAACAGTCCACGCAGACAATGGAGTATTGGGAATCAAAAGCCTGTCTCAGCATTTCAGTAACCAGTTCCGCATCTGCCGGATTGTCTTCGGCCATCAGAAAGATATCACTCAGGCCTTCACACTGCCTCAAATACGTAGTTCTCTGCTGCCCACTTGCACTCATTTGCCACGTCCTCATTCCAATCTATTCAAATGACAGGTAAAAGTAACAGCCAGTCCACCAAGGTCAGAACGGGAAAACTGTAACCAGCCATTATTCAACCGGGCAATACGTTCACAATATGCCAAACCCATACCGATGCCCGGATAATCCTCATGTCGCTGCATTCGCTTAAATGGCACAGTCAGTTTTTCCCACTGATTGTCGGCAACTTCCAACCCATTACTTTCTGTAGTAACGGATAACTCAGTACCATTCATGCGACAACCAATTCTGACAACAGGCATATGGTCATCTTTTTGGGGCTGATATTGAAACGCATTTTTCAGTACTTCAGACAATGCGAGAAACCAATGTTCACGAACACCGAAAATGTCCGGTGCCGATTCTGGCAGTTCAATTCTGGCCGTCTGAAAAAAAGTACCCCGAAGTGTTACCAGAATCTCATCAATCAGTTGCTGTAGTGAAAACGTGGTAGGCGCTTGTACTTGGGTCACCAGCCGGGAATATTTTTTCAAAGACTCTACCATCTGCTGCCCATGTAGCCCGGCTTCCTGAATCAACTGCAGCCAGTAGAGCTCTTTTTCTGTCAGTCGATCTGCCAACGATTGGGTCAACAGGTTCGAAAACTGCACAACGGTCCGCAATGGTGCCCCCATATCATGAGATATGCCGTATACCAGTTTTTGCAGGTCATCATCGCGCCTGTCATTACCCTGTGAATTCATCGCACTTACTCCGTATTACCCGGGAGTATTTCCACAGCCGGGGTTCACAACATTCAGTTTTTGGTTGGCAATTTAACGACCGACAACCAAAAATCTTCCACAGATTGAATCACCGTCAAAAACTTTGCAAAATCAACCGGTTTTGTTACATAGCTGTTCACTCGCTCATCATAACTCCGGGTAACGTCCTCATCCGCTTCTGATGAAGTAAGGATAATAACCGGAATATTATGGCTTATTTCAGAGGCACGAATTTTCTGTAATATTTCTATTCCATCGACTTTTGGTAAGTTGATGTCCAGCAGAACAATATCGGGCAAATTATCCGGTTGCAGTTGATCAAAGAAATCCCAGGCAATCTGCCCATCCGTGATAACCCTGATCTCATTGGTCACTTTGGCTTGACGAAACCCTTCCCTGACCAATTCAATGTCACCGGGATTATCTTCGATGAGCAAAATATTAATGGGTTTCATGTAGCACCTCCGCAGGGTTTATGTTTTTTTATTTCCACCAGTCGGCCATTCCAGAATAAAACAGCTACCCTTTCCGGCTTTGGACTCTATCGACAAAGAAGCCCCATGTTGATCAGCAATTTTTTTACAGATCGCCAAACCAATGCCGGTTCCGGGAAACTCAGCTTTGGAGTTCAAACGCTGAAAAATCTCGAACACCTTTTCCTGGTATTTTTTATCAATACCAATACCATTATCCTGGATCCTGATTTGCAGATTCTCCGCCTGCATGACTGCAGAAACATGAACGGCAGGCACTTCACTGACGTTAAACTTAATGCCGTTGCTAACCAGGTTCAGTATTAGCTGAAAGATCTGAGAGGGCACTGCGGCGATAACCGGCAAATTATCTTCCCAGGTGAATTCCGCCTGACGCTCTGACAATACTTCCTGAAGCGTGTTTTTAACCTGATAACATGTTTTTGTCAGATCAACCTGTTTGTGGCCATCCGTATTCTGGTCCAATCGGCAGAAGTTAAGAATATCAGTGATCATTTCCCTGGCTCTCATGGCACCATCAGTAATGTAATTCAGGTATTCCTGCGACTTTTCATCCAGCGAACCTTCCAGCCGGCGTTCAAGAAACTGAGAAAAGCTCAATACCATTCTGACCGGTTCCTGCAAATCGTGAGAACAAACAAAGGCAAACCGCTCCAATTGCTGATTGGATTGTGACAACCGCTCTATGGCCATATCCATCTTGATATTTTTTTCTTTTAATTCTTCCATCATCTGACGTCGCTCACTGACATCCACTACCGAGGTTAAGGTGTAATGGTGCTGATCCAACTCAATGGGAGCCAAGCCAATTTCCACCGGTACGCTGCTGCCATCCTTACGCAACCCAACCAATTCACTACTGGTTTTGGCCATCTGACGCATTTTGTTCTCACGCCGGAAGGCCTTTCTCAGCCCCACATGTGCACCACGAATATGCTCCGGAACCAGTTGTTCCACTGTCAGCCCAATAAATTCGTCAGGAGAATAACCAAACAACTTACAGACATGATCGTTCGCTTCGACGATAGTGCCTGACTCATCAATGAGCATAACTCCGGTTGGCATCAGTTGACTGATGGAACCATAGCGAAACTCAGATTTACTCAATTTCTGATTCAGTACCACCATTTCCTCTTCATCACTTTTTTTACGGAAATAAAGGCGCCGGAAACTGATCAGCATCCACAATACAGGAATCACAAACATCAACGTTCTGAGGATATAAAGAATCACAAAATCAGCAACACTGCCGCGACTACCAATAAAAAAAACAGTAGGGGGTATCATCAGTGCTGGAACAAGTGTGATCAGGATAACAACGGAACATTCATCTCGATGTTTTTGAAAATATTGCCTGGCCAAGTAGAAACAGACTGCATAAAAGAGCCCCACCACAATAGCCATTGGCATCGTTGCCAGCTGATATTGGCGATAGTTTGAAAACACCGCTGCTACTACCAGCGGTAAGATTATGCTGCAAGCCAACGTGACCATAAGCATGGACTGACTAACGTGAAGACGGGTGTCCGTTTGCGTTAATAATAGATAACCCAATAACAATACCAGTGACTGTACGCATGCGGATAACAACCGGCCATTCACCCAAGTACTGCCGCTCAGTAACCAGTCCACTTTTATATCGACGTACACATCCATAACCAACGACGCCAAGAGTGATACAAATAAAATGGCCACCAACGTTTCTTTGGTTATGTCCACATAGACCCAAAAGGCCAACAGACAAACAATCGCTACAAACGAAGTACCCCAAACAGTTCTGGCATGGACAACCGAGTAGGCTGATATATCCTCCATGAGGACAGTGCCCGTCCCCTGAATAAATGGAATGAACAGAGATAAAACGATACCAACGGATAACAGTACATAGGCGACAGGAAAACTACTTTTCCATAGAGGTATTTTATTCATTGAATTGCTGGTTATACGCATATAGTTTCTGGCTCTCTGAAAAGTGAACAGTTTCAGGAATACAAAACAGCCAGGACTCAAACCTCTCGTCATCCTGACATAACGACAGGAGCACCATTTCCCAACACTGAGTTTTTGTAAAAAATTAACTCTCCATCCTGAACCTGATCGTCAGATAAACCATTCTTACGACGATCTGAGCATAAGCGATATACCGATACAACATCTGATATAAGGCTACCAACTCAAAATAGCGCAGATCATTTCAGAGTGCCAATCCAGTATTTTTGAACAGTTCTTTTTGGACACATATTTATTTGATCGATTAACCGCGGAAAGCCGATTTAAACCATATAAAATGTAAGATGATTAATGGCCGCATGATCAGGCTTTAATTACTTTCAGATAGGAAAATATTCAAAAGACGCGACGATGTAAGACAAATGGGAAATTTACTCTGTAATAGCCTTATAAAAAAACAGGTTTTTAGTTAGTGTTTTCATACTAACAAAATCGGCAAAAAGTAGATAAATAATTTTACAAAAAAAGATAATTAAGGCGACGCCAATATGTTAACAAAACCGATTCATCTAGTGCTAAAGAGGTAGATGAATCGGATGAAGGAAAACAACGAACACTGCGTTTGCTATATCTTGAACCGAGAAATAACCTGACGCAGTGACTCAGCAATACTGGAAAGTTCATGACTCGCTTCTGAAACTTTCTGACTTTCATCATTGCTGATTTCTGCACTCTCATTAATGCTCAGAATGCTTTGGTTGATTTCATTGGCCACGGCAGCTTGTTCTTCAGAAGACGTGGCAATTTGAACACTCATCTGATTGATGGAATCGACATTCTGATTAATATGATCCAGCGATTCTGCCACCACCGTTACTTTCGAAACACTCTGATTGGCAGTGTCTTTGCTCTCCTGCATGACACTGACCGCACGACGGGAACCGTCCTGCAAACGTTTGATCATGGTTTCAATTTCGGCAATGGAATCCTGAGTTCGTTTTGCCAGGGTACGCACTTCATCAGCAACAACTGCAAATCCTCGTCCCTGTTCTCCTGCCCGTGCAGCCTCTATCGCGGCATTCAATGCCAGCAAGTTGGTCTGCTCAGCAATGCCACGAATAACATCCAGGATCGAACCAATATTTTCGCTGTCTTTCTCCAGGCCGTTAATAACCTCTGACGCATGTTGCACACCTTCCGCCAGCTCATTTATCGATGCTTTTGCCTCCAGCATTGTTTGATAACTGTTATTAGCTTCGCTGTGAGCCTCACGAGTACTCTGAGCAGTATTCTCAGTATTCTTCGAAACTTCCTCTACCGTTGAAGACATCTCATTCATGGCAGTGGCCACCATTTCAATGTCCTGGGATTGTTTGCGGATGGCTTGTTGGGAAGAAGCTGCAATGCCTGTCAGCTCGTTGGCAGCAGTTGATACAGTGTTCACCGTTTCAGAGACAGACGTCATACTTTTTTGTACGGTAGATAACATGGAGTTAAACGCAATAGCGATCTGTCCGACTTCATCTTTGCCTTCCAGATCAGCACGTAACCGTAAATCCATTTTGTCAGCAACATTTCGCATAACGTTTAATAGTTTGGCAACCGGCTTGGTAATGGTAGAGGCAATAAACCATGATCCAGCCAGTAACAACATCAATACCAAAACCAGGGCGAACAAAGACTTATAAATATTTTGATAGAATATGCTGTCAACATCATCCACATAAATACCTGATGCCACAATCCAGCCCCAGGGCTTGTGACCAAGTCCATAGGTGATCTTGGAAACATAGTGTTTATCGCCGGTTTTATCCCATACATAGTTGATATATCCCTGGCCTTTGGAACGAATCATTTTGATCAATTCCTGGTTTATCATCACACCATTGGGATCCTGAATATTAAGGGAATCGTTTCCTTCAAGACTGGCATGGGTACCATGAGCCAGCATAATTCCATCCATATTCAATACGAAAAAGTACTGGCTTTTATCGTATTTCAGCGAACGAATCACGGCCAAAGCCGTTTGCTGAGCCTGTGAATTATCCATTGCTCCTGATTGCTGCTGTTGATAGAAGAAATCAATTACATCATAGGCCGTTTCCACTACTGCCCGGGTCTCCAATTTCCGGTCTTCAAACAGATTTTCCCGCAAAACCAGAGACGACCTGAGTTGCAATAGTAAAATGGCAATGACTGCAATAGAGGACAATAACGCAATCTTAATTGCGATATTCAATTGTTTAAGCATATTCATAACCGTCAATTACCTTTATGTTTACCTTGTCATTATTAATTGTCAGATCAAATACTCTGATTTTCCGTCCTTATTAGGCATGTTGGCGACAGCTACCAACAGGTAAACCATAAACTGCAGGGTGGAATTATGAGGTATGAAATGACGTCATATCCCCAGTATAGCCAGAGGATTACTTCTAACAGACATTTGTGTAAAAAAAGTTGCCTATCAACGAAATCTCTTGAGGTAGATCAATGCGCCAGTGCCGGCGAAGACACCGAAGTCACCAGTGCTTATAGAAGATATTCAGGATACACTAAGGCCATCAAAAACACTGGCGAGCCCCGACCAGACACAGACTCTTATTGGAAACACCATGTTTGAACTACTCTCAGAACCTCGAAAAGACCCGATTTTAAGCTTGTCCGCCGCTTATAAGGACGATCCCAGAGCAAACAAACTGGACCTGGGTATCGGCGTATATCGCAACAACAATGGCATCACCCCGGTCATGGCCGCTGTCAAAACCGCTGAGCAATATCTGTTGGAAAACCAACCGTCCAAAGCCTATGTGGGACTGGCCGGTGATGAAATCTTCAACGAAGCCATCACCCATCTGTTACTGGCAGGCACGGAAGCCGAGCATCGGGCCATTGCCTTACAGACCCCTGGAGCCAGCGGAGCTCTAAGAATGCTGGCCGATCTGATCAGACAGACCAAACCCAATAGCACCGTCTGGATCAGTGATCCTGGCTACGTTAATCATCGCCCAATTATGGAAGCCGCTGGTCTGAAGGTGAGAAGTTATCCTTATTTTGACCCCAATACCAAGACCCTCAATGAAGCCGCAATGTTGGAACAGTTTGCTCAACTGGGTCCGGATGACATTCTGTTATTACACGGTTGCTGCCACAATCCTACTGGTGTTGATCTGGAATTCAGTCACTGGCAGCAAATCACGAGCATGAGCCAGAAACAGGGGTTCCTGCCGTTTATCGACATCGCCTATCAAGGGTTTGGCGACGGCCTGGAGCAGGACCTAAAGGGCTTGCAGCACGTGGTCGATCGGGTAGATGAAGTGCTCATCACCACCTCTTGCTCAAAAAACTTTGGCCTTTATCGTGAGCGTACCGGTGCAGCAATATTGGTTGGTAAAGACAAACAAACAGCCAGTAAGGCACGAAACCGGATGTTCGAAATCGTGCGCGCCAACTACACCATGCCCCCTGATCACGGTGCAGCCATCGTGGCACATATTCTGACAACTCCGGAACTTAAGCAGCAGTGGTTACAGGAGTTAAATGCCATGCTGACCCGCATCAAAAGTCTGCGTACATCGATAAGCACTCAATTTCGGGCCAAAACCGGAGAAGATCGGTTTGCATTCTTTGAGCATCATAAAGGCATGTTTTCTGTTACCGGACTGAGTACAGAACAGATTAATCGCCTGCGAGAGGAATTCGGAATATATATCGTTGGAGACAGCCGCGTGAACGTTGCTGGTATGCAGGAACAGGCTATTCCCTATCTGATCGACTCCTTCCTGGCTGTCGGCGCCTGACCTCAGTGTTCCGGTTGCCTGGATTCACCGAATCCGGGCAACCAATTTGATTACTCGGTTTTAAATCGACTCACCAACCCAATCAACTCACTGGCATGACTGGCTACCTGACGAGCGGATTGATCGTTGTCGTGTACAAAACCCGCTGAATCTGAAGCCTGATCGGCAATGACCGTAATTCGTTCAGCAACATCCCGACAGACACCACTTTGCTCTTCCGAAGCAGTCGCAATCTGCTGGGCCATACCATTGACGGAAGTCACCAACGTGGAGATCTTTTTCAACGATTCCGCTGCAGTGATAGCGGTTGACTGAGTGGATCCACTGCGTTTTTCCGATTGTTCCATCGCGGTGATGGCTTCTGTTGCCCCCCGTTTCAGACGCTCGATCATTTGACCAATTTCCTCGGTGCTGTTCTGTGTCTTGCCTGCCAGATTTCTGACCTCATCAGCCACCACCGCAAACCCACGTCCCTGTTCACCCGCACGAGCCGCTTCTATCGCGGCATTCAGCGCCAATAAATTAGTCTGTTCGGCGATGCTTTTGATGACATCCAGAACCGACACAATCTCGTTGACGTCATTACTGAGGACATTCACCCGCCCAGCGGCATTGCTGATCTCTGACACCAGCTTTTCGATATCGGCTAACGAGTGCTGCACAGTTTCTGTTGCCTCGCGGGCTTCCTTCTCACCATCGGTAATCGCATCAGCCACCACTGAAATATTCTCTGAGATCTCTACTGCTGACGCTGCCATTTCGGTGACTGCCGTGGAAATCTGATCGGTCTCAACGCGCTGGCTGTCGAACAGGTCATTGATCTGGGTGGAGTTACTGACAATCCGATCTGCCGAGTCATCCACCCGTTGGGAGGCACCACGAATCTGCCGCACAATATTTGCAAGATTATCTATGAAGTTATTCACGTGTAGCGACAACGTTCCGATCTCGTGGCGGTCCAGTACCTCCATCTTATAGGTCAGATCACCATGACCCTGACTGAGTTCTTCAAGTGATTTGGAAATCCGCTGGATGGCCCGAATCAATGGGGTCGCAAAGAAAACGGCCAGAACAACCGCAATTGCCAGACTGATCAATGCAATTATCAGGCTGACCATCAGACTTTTGTCTGAAGCCTCCTTGGCATGGCGCTTCAGAGTCTCCAGAATGCTTTGAATATCATCGAAGTAGAATCCAGTCCCGATTACCAGATCCCATCGTGGCAGGTAGATGGAGTACGCGACTTTTTCAAACGGTTCCTGCTCTCCCGGTTTGGGAAACCAGTAACTGCTGTAACCAGTCTTATCCTTACCGGCATTTATCAATCCCTGAATCAGATAATTGCCTTTCTTGTCCTGCAAATTCCAAAAATTCTCACCAATACCAGCGTCCGAAGCTCCCAGAAAAATCCGTATACCCTTGCTGTTGTAACCAAACATGTACCCGCTCTGACCAAACTTCAGCTGCTGAAGCTTGGGGACAGCCTCCTCCAGACTTCCTCCGGATTCATAAATATCAGCAATGGAGGAATAGGCCAGGTCAATATATTGCTTTAACTCGGCACGCTTAAGCGCAACCATACCTTCAGATGCACTCTGAACCTGTGTTCGGACGGTCTTTTCGTCCAGCAAGTATAAAGTTATCAGCATAACCACCGAGAGAAATAGTACGGGGAAAATTCCTAAAAAAACCAAACGAACCTTGACAGACATGCTCATAAAACAACCCTAATTGAAATTTTTTTATTAAGAGTACCTGGCACTTCACTGCTGTAAGACACCACTCCATTGGTCATTGATCCATCTTGTCTTACCATCAAAGCCATCGAGACATAAACCTCTTAGGGAACCTTTGAAAAAACGGCCTATTTTTCAGAGGCGCCTTAGCTTTCAACAATTCTCAGAAAATACTGAAAATTATTGTAAAAACAGATACTTACCTCAAAACTGTGTGATGACCCGAACTCGACAGTCCGCCAAAAAAAACCTGCATTACCTTTGGCTGTCGATTCTGTTTAAAGAAAAGACAAATCAACACTAAAACTATAGTCAAAAAAACTTAAAACGAGATAAATCTGCAGAATTAATTAACAAGACAACCGGTTTTCAGATACACAAAAAAAATACTTATCCATCACTACCGGGACTCTACTACCTGGCATGTAATTTTTTCAGTTGTCGAACAACTGACTTAACCATAAAACAGCCGTAATCCTTTTTGCCTTTCACCCTATACGACCTAAACAGAGAGTGCCTTTTACACGCGATCTCAGCCTGACCAGACTTTATGATGCATTGGAAATCTGACGACCTATGGCGGCAGCGTCTTATAGCGATCATTGATCCACCGATGATGACCAGAACTCTGCACCTCAATGCGACGGTATCAGGTAAAGGTCCCAAAAAATGGTTTGCTGGCAAAAGGTGAAGGGAAGGTTTGAAAATACTAAGGTGAGAATACGCATAGCAGCGCCAGTCGAAGCATTGGCAATATCGTATTTGCCGAATAAAGGAAAGCAATTCTGAATTATAACAATAGGACGTGCTTATTCTGTAGATCTATTAATAGATCAAAGTCTTCCTTATATAGCAACCTTTTTGTCGCATCTTTTTTATTTATTTTAGGTTTTACTGATATACATCATTGTTCGAAATGAACCAGTTCACTATATTTGGAGAGACTGAACAAAGGTGGCTCACACCAAGGCAGATACCGGCACAACGCCAAGGGACACTCAGCATTAAGAGGATCACCCATGAACGAAACTCTCATCGAGCTGTCGCGGCTGCAATTTGCATTCACCGCGATGTATCACTTTATTTTTGTACCGCTAACCCTCGGATTAACGTTCTTATTGGCAGTTATTGAATCTGTCTATGTGATGACCGGTAAAGAAATTTACCGTGACATGACTAAGTTCTGGGGAAAGCTGTTTGGTATCAATTTTGCCATTGGTGTCGCGACAGGTATTACCATGGAGTTTCAGTTCGGCATGAACTGGTCATACTACTCCCATTATGTTGGTGATATTTTCGGAGCTCCTCTGGCAATAGAAGGACTGATGGCATTCTTCCTGGAATCCACCTTTGTCGGTCTGTTTTTCTTCGGCTGGGACCGGCTCAGCAAGGTCAAGCACCTGATGGTAACCTGGCTGGTGGCAATGGGGAGCAACTTTTCCGCCTTATGGATTCTCGTTGCCAATGGCTGGATGCAAAACCCTCAGGGCTCTGTATTTAATCCAGAAACCATGCGGATGGAAATGACCAGCTTTTCCGATCTGATCTTCAACCCAGTGGCTCAGGTAAAATTTGTTCATACCGTCTCAGCCGGTTATGTCACCGGAGCCATGTTTATTCTGGCCATTTCCTCTTATTACCTGCTGCGCAACAGGCATGTGGCATTTGCCCGTCGCTCTTTTGCCATTGCTGCCAGTTTCGGCCTTGCCTCAGCACTGTCTGTGATCGTGCTTGGTGACGAAAGTGGTTATGAGCTCGGTGATGTGCAGAAAGTCAAACTGGCTGCCGTGGAAGCGGAATGGGAAACCCAGACTCCGCCAGCTGCATTTACCCTGTTTGGACTCCCCAACAGCGAGACAGAACACACTGATTTTGCCATCAAGATTCCATATGTTATGGGCTTGATCGCCACCCGTTCGATCGATGAACCGGTTCTCGGCATCAAAGATCTGAAAGACCTCAACCGGGAAAAAATCATCAATGGCGCCGAAGCCCACAGTCTGCTGCAAAAAATGCAGCAACAAAGCCTGACAACGGCTGAGCAGTCGCGCTTTGATGCCACTGTCAAGGACCTGGGTTACGGTCTGCTGCTGGAACCCTTTGCCAAAGACATGAATCACCCAACCGCGGCTGAAGTGGATGAAGCTGTCAACTACAGCATTCCAAAAATCTGGCCAATATTCTGGAGTTTCCGCATCATGGTGGCCGCCGGTTTCTTTATGCTGCTGGTGTTCGCACTGGCGTTCTGGTACAGCACCCGGCACCACATCGGCAAGCCCAAATGGTTCCTGAAAATGGCTCTGTTCAGCCTACCCCTGCCCTGGATCGCCTGTGAAGCCGGCTGGTTTGTGGCGGAATATGGCCGTCAGCCCTGGGCAATTGCAGAGGTTTTGCCAATACACACGGCAGTCTCCAATCTAACCATCACTGACATCGTCATCTCACTGTTGGGTGTTGGCCTGTTCTATTCCTGTATGTTCGCGGTGGCTATGTTTGTCATGGTTAAGTTTGCCCGCAAAGGGCCGGAGTCTGGCAGCAATACCCCTATTCCTGATAACAGCCGTCTGAAAGGAGTTGAAGCATGATTGATTATGAAATGTTGCGCATCATCTGGTGGGTACTGGTCGGAGTTCTGCTTATCGGCTTTTCCATTACTGACGGTTTCGATCTCGGGGTCGGTGCACTGTTAACCCTGGTCGGCAGAAGCGACAACGAACGCCGGGTCATGATCAATACCATTGGCCCGCACTGGGATGGAAATCAGGTCTGGTTTATCACCGCCGGCGGCGCTATTTTTGCCGCCTGGCCACTGATCTACGCAACCGCATTTTCCGGGTTTTATTTGGCCCTTGGCCTGACCCTGGCTGCTCTGTGGATGCGCCCCCTGGGATTTGACTACCGCAGCAAACTGCCAAACCGCAAATGGCGCGAGTTCTGGGATTGGGCATTGTTTGCCGGTGGTATCGTTCCCGCCCTGATCTTTGGTGTTGCGTTTGGCAACCTGTTGCTCGGAGTACCGTTCTCCATGGATGCCAACCTGAAAGCCACTTACAGCGGTTCCTTCTTCGGTCTGCTCAGACCATTTGCACTGGTCACCGGTCTGGTCAGTGTTGCGATGCTGCTATCCCATGGCGCCACCTGGTTACAGATGAAAACCTCCGGTGAGCTGCGAAAACGCGCCGAAGGTGTGGCGTTTGCGTTGTCTCTGACCACCTGCATGCTGTTCATTCTGGCCGGCATCTGGGTCGCCTTCGGCGTGGACGGTTATGCCATCACCTCTGCGGTGAACGGCGCAGCTGCCTCCAATCCACTGCATAAAACCGTCGAAGCGGTCAGTGGGGGCTGGATGCACAACTACACTCTGTATCCTTGGATGATCGCGGCTCCAGTACTCGGAGTGGTAGCGTCCATCATGACTGCAATGATGTCCAAAGCCGGAAAAGCCGGTTGGGCGTTTGTGTTCAGTTCACTGACCATCGCCGGTATTATTCTGACTGCAGGGTTCTCCATGTTCCCGTTCCTGATGCCCAGCAATACTATGCTGAATGCCTCACTGACAATCTGGGATGCAACATCCAGCCATAAAACCCTCGACATCATGTTCTGGGTGGCCATGATCTTTGTGCCGATTGTCCTGGCTTACACAGCTTACTGCTTCTGGGTCATGCGTGGTCGCCTGAAAGAAGAACACATTGTGGCCAACAGCCACTCCCTGTATTAACTGTCTGTTAGGAGAATCAAGATGTGGTACTTTACCTGGATACTCGGCGTCCTGCTGGCCTGCTCCTTCGGTATCATTAATGCCATGTGGCTTGAGAGCACCGAAAACCTGGACCGCGACATAGATAGCGACAGATAGCCATTGCCGGTGTAAAGGGGACACCGGCAGCCAGCCGGCCAGTCCCTTTTTTTAGGTTATGAAATCCAGCAATGACTCACAACTGATGCAGTGGCTGAGGCAACAGAGCCAGCCATTCCAATCCACCACGCGCAAAGTGGTACTGGCTGCCGTGCTGCAGTTTATAGTGCAACTGGCCTCGCTGTATCTCATTGCTGTCATTGCCCAAACGCTGATTATTCATCAGCAACGCCCCTCTGCCGTACTGCTCGGCGAGCTGATACTGTGCCTGGCCGCGCAACTGTTATTCCATCAACTTAAGGCGCATCAGCAAACGATGTTACGCCGTCAGGTCATGCTGCATTTCCAGCAGGCTCTGCACCAGCGCTTGCAGCAATACAGCCTGGCATTATCCCGTAGCCACAGTAACGCCAGCTGGCAGTCCTTCTTTCTGAAACGGATACCCGCATTGCAGGGATACTACTGCGATTACCTTACCCAGCAACGTATTGCCAGCATCATCCCTCTGATCGTGCTGGCGGTAGTGATGCCGTTGAGCTGGCTGGCCGGCCTTCTATTACTGCTGTCAGCGCCGTTGGTGCCATTGTTCATGTGGATCGTCGGCGTCGGAGCCGCCAATGCTCATCGACAGCATTTTCTGGCCATCGAACGACTTGGCGGTATTTTTCTGGATCGCCTGAAGGCAAAACAGCTGCTGACAGTATTTGACCGCACTGACGCGGAAAAACAGCTATTTGAGCAGGCCTCCGAGCAATTGAAAACACGTACATTGAAAGTCGTCAGCCTGGCATTTCTCTCCTCTTCTGTACTCGACTTTTTCGCCACGATTGCCATGGCGCTGGTGGCCGTGATCATCGGATTCTCCCTGCTGGGAGATATTCCATTCGGTAATTGGGGACAACCGATGGATCTGCAAAAAGGCCTGTTTGTATTGTTACTGGCACCACTGTTCTTTGCCGAACTCAAAACCCTCGGCCGGTTCTACCACAGCAAAGCCGAGGCCCTCGGTGCCGCCCAGGATTTACAACAGATCATTGCCCGCCCGGTCGATGTACCGCACGATCGCTCCAGCCATCATGAACTGCACTGGCGGGAGGTCAGCATCCTCCATGATGGCGGCCAGCCGTTGATTCAGATTCATCAGCTTGATCTTCATCCCGGCGACAAGGTGCTGTTGCAAGGGCCTTCAGGGGCAGGTAAATCGACGCTGCTTGAAGCCTTGATGGGACAACGCACGCTGAGCTGCGAACAACCGGTGGAAGTATTGCAATGGCAGCAGATTTCCTGGCTTGGTCAGCAAGCCGTACTACTACCGGGTACTGTCCGCGAGAACCTGACCCTGGGACACCCACGTAGTGACGAACAGCTCTGGCAAGTGTTGCAACGGGTCGAGCTGAGCGACTGGGTAACCCAGAGCAAACAACAGCTCGATACACCACTGGGAGAACATCCGCCATTGTCCGGTGGTCAGCAGCAACGACTGGCCCTGGCCAGAATATTGTTATTTGATCAGCCGGTCATTTTTCTCGACGAGCCCACGGCTCATCTGGCATCGGAGCAACAACAGCGCCTGACAGAACTGTTGCAGCAATTACTGCAGGAAAAAACCGTGATCTGGATTTCGCACCGTCTGCTGGACCAGGACTTTTTCACCCATCACTGGACCATTAACGCCGAACAGCGCGATTTCGTTCAACAGGAGATCGAGCGTCATGCTTAGAGTCAGTGCCCTGTTACTGGCCATCATCAATGCTGCTGCCGGTTTGACACTCTTACTGCTGTCTGGCTGGTTTATCGCAGCGGCGGCAGTCGCCGGTCTGAGCCCTCTGGCTCTGAATTTCAATTACGTTGTGCCTTCCACGCTGATCCGGTTGCTGGCGTTTGTCCGCATTATCAGCGGCTATGGAGAAAAGTATGTCGGCCATGCCTCGCTGTTTGACATCCTCGGTATGCTGAGACTGAAACTGTTTACCCAGGTCATACAGTCCTCACAAACGGCAGCGCGGGCCGGAGAACTGGAAAAGCTGACCCTGCATACGGAGTCGCTGGCCAACGCCAGTCTGAGCTATCTGCACCCGAATCTCTCTGCCCTGACCCTGGCCACTGCGGTGGGAATAACCCTGATCATGCTGGCACCGGGTCAGCTGAGCCTGTTCATCGCGACCATGTTACTGGTCATCGGTCTGATCATTCTGCAATACCAGCGCTTGCGGAACATCAAACAGCGCCTGAATGAACAACAGTCAGAATATCGCTTTGAGCTGGAACACTATCTGCGTTCAGCCCCACTGTGGAATTATCAACTGAGTCACCAGACAATGAACCAGCGGGAACAGGTGTGGCTCAACCAGCTACTGACATTACAGGCACGTCAGCATCAAAGTGAATGGGGGTTGTTACTGTTATCATCGATAGCCTTGGTTGTCGCCATTGGCACCGTTCCGGAAACACTTACCGGCTCGCCTTACGCACTGCTGGTGTTTCTGGTCTATCTCGCCATACCGGACTGGCTCGGAAACAGTATTCGCGCCATCAGTGCCGGCATCGATGCCCGTCAGGCCCGCCTGATGCTCGCGACTGACACAGCACCAGAGAGCATCGCTGCAGATAACACCCCGGCAGCCGTGAATGTCCATCAGTTACGATTACAAGATTTTGGCTGGCAGAGGGATGAACAGCTGGGCCAGGCACTCAACCTGCAACTTCAGCGTGGCAATATTCTGTGGATTAAAGGCAGCTCCGGTAGTGGTAAAAGTTCTCTGCTGATGGCACTGGGGGGCCTTTTGCCATTTTACGGAACATTACAGTTGAACGGTCAGACCCGCCGACAGTGGCAACCCGCTTCGTTGCTATACATCGAACAATTCCCCTATATTCTGTCAGACAGTCTGCGTAACAATCTGCTGCTGGCCGCTCCCGATGCCGATGACACCCGATTAATTCAAGCCTTACAGTTTGCCCAACTCGAAACATTGTTGCAGGAAGGACTGGATCAATGGCTTGGAGAACTCGGCAGGGACCTGTCCGGGGGCGAAAAAAAACGCCTGGGACTGGCCCGTGCCTGGCTCAGCAAAGCACAGGTCTGGCTGCTGGATGAACCATTTGAAGGACTCGACCAACAAACCCGCAATACCTTGACCAACAATCTCGAAAGGATTCGGGATCAGCATATAGTAATCATTGCTTCCCACATTGAACCTGAAAATATCCTGCTGACTCAGATTGTCGATATGGATCAGAGCGACACTGCAATCTCCAGCCGGCCCTGACCAAATATAAGTATTTATGCCGGCCAAATATCAGTAGAAATGACACCAAATCAGATGAGTTTTTAGCGCTTGAATGGACTTATCAACTCTTGTTTCCAATTTCTTGACATATCACCTTGCATCTAAGGGGCGCTTTCGGAAGAATCCCAGGCTCCACTATTCATACTCAAAGAAAAAGTTGTAATGTCAGACAAAAAATCCATACACGGTATTTGGGCCAGTCGCTGGGTCTTTATTATGGCGGCAACGGGTTCCGCTGTTGGTTTGGGTAATATCTGGAAATTTCCTTATATTACCGGCGTCAACGGTGGCGGGGCATTTGTCCTGGTATATCTGATCTGCGTCGCACTGATCGGGCTACCAATTCTGATGGCAGAAATCATGGTTGGACGCCGGGGGCGCCAAAGCCCGGTCAACTCACTGATCGATGTTGCCTCCGAATCAAACGGATCGACCTTGTGGCAATTGATCGGCTGGGTTGGTGCCGTCGCGGGTTTGCTGATTTTCGGTTTCTATTCTGTTGTCGCAGGCTGGATTCTGGAATATGCCGTCGAAATGGGCAGCGGTACATTCAATGGCAGCAATATGGAGCAGGTTGGCAATATCTTCAATGCCCTCCTAGCCGATCCAGGCAAAATGCTGATCTGGCATACCATTTTTACCGTACTGACCATGGCGATTGTGGTTAAAGGTGTCAATGAAGGCCTGGAGCGCGGTGTCAGAATTCTCATGCCGATCCTGTTTGTCCTGCTGGTCGTCGCATTCGGTTACGGTGTCAGCAGCGGTCATTTTGCCGATGCCTGGCATTTTATGTTTGATTTTGAGCCTTCAAAACTGACGGCAAAAGCGGTTCTCTCGGCCCTCGGACATGCTTTCTTCACCCTTAGCCTGGGGATGGGCACCATGATTGCTTACGGCTCTTATATGACGCAGAAAGCCTCCATCGGCAGCACCGCCGTACTCGTGGTCTTTCTGGATACCGCCGTTGCTTTGATTGCCGGATTGGCCATCTTTCCAATTGTCTTTGCCAACCAAATGGATCCTGGTCAGGGGCCTGGCCTGATGCTGGTAACACTGCCGGTTGCGTTCGGCAATATCGCTTTGGGTCAACTGTTCGGCACACTGTTCTTTATTCTGGTCGGCATTGCAGCCTGGACCTCCTCTATTTCATTGATGGAGCCGTCTGTTGCGTTTGTCGTGGAAAAATTCAAACTAAACCGCTTGCAGGCCTGCCTGGTCCTCGGTGGGCTAGGTTGGGTACTTGGAGTTGGCGCATTATTGTCCTTCAACAAAGGCAGTGACATTCTGATATTTGGCAAAAACTTCTTCGACTTCCTGGACTATGTCACCGCCAATATCATGTTACCGCTAGGAGGAATGTTCATTGCGCTGTTTGCCGGCTGGGTGGTCAAAACCCGGATCAGCCGCGAAGAAATGTCGATCACACCGCTTGCTCATCAGCTCTGGCTGATATTGGTGCGCTTTATCGCTCCGGTTCTGGTACTGATTGTCTTTATCTATAACCTGCTGCAATAACAACCTTTCGGCTCCAGCGATCTGCTGGAGCCTCAATCAAATGTTCATCATGATGATTGCAGCCATGTCGTGAAAATGCAGTAGACCATTGCAATCACTGGCCTGCACATATGATATGAGACACTTCTCACAAACCCTAACTAATCTGCTTGCTAACCATCACCTGACGTACTATAAGTCACCATTCACATTAATGGTCAGCCAGTCTTCGACCATCTCTGTCTCAGGAATGAATTAATCGATAAGGAGCTTTCGATGCCTTTTCTCATGACGCAGTTATTTTCTGTTTCCCCAGTGAATATCACACTCAGTACCTGATTATTAAAGTCATGCCTGAGGACCGGCCAGTGATTTTCCCTTCATTCCCCCGTTTTGCCTGTTGCTCATTCAGGTTATTGAATTTCTGTTTTCGATAAGGAACTTTCGAGATGACCCAATCCACTGCCCCCATCGTTCATGCTGCCCGCCAGATTCTAGGCGCAGACAGCAGCCAGTTCTTTCTCAAAGTCGGCGATCTGCCTGCTGACAGTTTTCTGGTTGAGAATGTAAAGTTACAACACTGGCGCTTTCACCAGGACTTTACTCTGAAACTGAAAATCCTGGCCCTCAAGGATATTGACGATACCACTCTGCTGCATGCAACAACGACGTTCCAGTTGCAAACCGGTGGATCCCTGAAACCACTGCACGGATTGATCACAGAATGGACCGATGCAGACGGCAATGGTGACTATCGGGGCTTACAGCTGACCATCTCGTCGGTCTTAAATCCCCTGCGTCATCAGCAGCATAACCGGGTCTTTGTAGACCGTTCAGCGACCGAGATTGCCGAAGAACTGCTGCAACACAGCCTTGGCGACCTGGCGGGCGTCGATGTGCTCTGTCAAACCTCGCCGGTGTTACCGATGACGGTGCAATATCACGAATCCGACTACGATTTCATTCGTCGTATTCTGGCCAAAGAAGGCGTGTTTCTGAATCTTCATCAGGATGATACCCGAACGGTCGTACAATTGAGTGACGACCTGACCCAATTGCCCGAGCACGAAATTACGATCCGCCAACGCTTTGCCACCAACGCAGGTGCAGCCAAAGACGACACCCATGCTTTCGCTGTCATTCAAAACCAGCAACACCATCTGTCTCAGATTGCCTTAAATGACTACCAGCCCTGGGTCTCCGCCAGCCTGATGACGGATGCCAGTCTCGGCGGCAATCAGGGCATCGGCACCAGCGAACACTGGGGACTAAACTACGATTCCTCCGACAGTGGCCGGCAATTGGCGACCCGGATAGCACAGATTCATGACTGGCAGCGCCAGACCCTGACCATTCGTACCACCAGCCGCGAGTTCGCTCCGGGCATGTTGTTGCAGCTGACCGAACACCCCCGTTTCAGTGGCGACTACCGGGTCATCCACGTCGAATATTCCGGTTCCCAGCGTGCTGCCAGTGGCGGCAGCAATGATCAGGGCTGGACATGCACGCTGATCGTTCTACCGGCAGATCTGCCCTGGTGCCCACCATATGCCCCCAGAACACCGCATTACGCGGCCATGAGTGCCGTAATCGCCGAAGAAATCGACGACAACGGTTGTTACCGTGTGCGGCTGCCATTCGACCGCCGTGCAAACAGCGAAGGGCCCGCCAGCCCTCCCGTTCGGTTGATGCAACCCCTGGGTGGCAGTGACCACGGCATGCACTTCCCGCTGGCCAAAGGCACAGAAGTTTCTGTTTTGTGGGAAAACGGTGACCTCGACCGCCCTTACATACAAGGCGCACTGTATAACGAACAGGCCGAAAACCCGGTCACCGACGCTAACGCCCGGCAGAACCTGATTCGCACCCGTGGCGACCACCGGCTGCTGTTCGATGACACACCCGATCAGGAACACATTCATCTGACCACTGCGAAAGATCAGAACCACCTGACCCTCAGTGCCGCCAGTGAAGGTCACTTTGCCGAACTCGTCTCTGAAGAAGGTGAAGTTCGCTTACGTGCCGGCAAATCCGCCACCTTTGAGAGTGGCGAGGACCAACAAGTTACCGTTGGAGCCAATCACAGCATTCACGTACAGCAGGACTACAGCCTGCAAACCGAGGAAGGACAAATCACCGTAGCCGCATCGACGGATATGGAGTGGACCGCCGGCAAAGCCATACGCATGCATAACCGCGAACAAAATATCGAACTGCGTGCCACCAAAGCCATGCAATTCCAGGCCGGCAACCATTTCTGGCAGCAGGTTGACAGTGGCAACTGCGAAGTTCTCGTCAGTGATGGCAGTTACAGCCTGGAAACCGGAGCCGATCAGGTATTCAACAGCCAGGGTAACAGCATCACCATCACCCAGGGCGACGCCACCCTGCAGTTGGACGGCTCCGGCAACCTGACTCTACAGGCCAATAGCATTGAACTGACCGCTGACAGCATCGCCATCAAAGGCGGCAGTATCGGCGACAACTGAGGGCGGCCACGATGACATTCACCGAAATCACCCTCACCCTCGCCAGCGGTACCCAATTACCGGTGCAATACATGGAAGGCTGGGAAGATCTGAACCAGCCGACCCGGCTGGAAATTAACTGCCCGGTCACCGATCTGTTCGAAGATACCGATGCATTGCTGGGCCAGGCTGTTACCGTCTCCATGCAGGCAGGAGATCATCAGCGTGTCTGGCAGCTGGTCATCGACCGCATTCAATACCACAGCGAAGGTGCTGGCGAGTACTGGCAATTCTACCTGTGTTCCAAATTGCTCTGGGGTACCCGCCTGCAACGTACCCGGCTGTTCATAGACCTCAGCCGTGAGCAGGTATTACGGCAACTGTTGCGCGAATGCGGTTATCAGGACTTCGAGATAGAACTGACCCTCGACCCGGTACCCGCGCCTAAAGGGCCATACCTGCAAGCCCAGGAAGACAACCTGCAATGCTTCCATCGTCTGCTAGCTGAAGTGGGTGGTATTTACTGGCTCGAACACCACCCCGAACGCCACCATGAAACCCTGGTCATCCGTAATGACCCCAGCGTCAGCCCTTACCTTGAACAGGTCCAGTGGGCCCAGGTAGTATCCGGACTGGCGCCCGATGCCCAACTCAATCGCATCACCAAAGCCATACGCCGGGTGACCGGACGCCGTCGCCGCTATGGCCATGCGGTCAAAGGCAATACCCGTTCACTGAGCCGCGATGATGCCAATATACAAGGTTTCGAACCGCCGTTATCACGCTCCCAAGCCGAACAACGGGCCCTGTTTCAACAACAGGCCGACGAACAATTCGACTGGCAACTGGAACTGCACAGCTTTCAGCCTCTGCTCGCCGTCGGCTATACCCTGGTACTCGATGCCTCTCAACTCCCGGTTGCCGAAAGCGGTGAATTTCGCATTCACAAAGTCCGTCACCACGCCCGTACCGCCGGGAGCGGTTATGGCCTGCGCTACCACAACGAAGCCTGGGTTATTCGCCGCACCACACCGGTACGCCTGACACTGGCTGAACAAGCTGATAAACCACTGCTGTTTCCGGCCCAGATCGAGAGTCACCATGACTACGCCGAGCTCAGTGCCGATGGTCGTTACTATCTGCGGCCAGCCTTTGACCAGAGCGGCAAACCCATTGCCCAGGCCAGCCCGCTGCTGGAGCGTGTCAGCATTTACGCCAGTCCGGAAACCGAACAGGCCCCTTCCGCCGGCTGGCATTTTCCGCTACTCGATCAAAGCACGGTACTGGTCAGCTGTCTGAATAACGATCCTGCCCGTATGGCCATATTAGGGTTCATACCCAACCGGCGGCAGATTGGACCGGTGACCAGCGAAAACGCCAGCCAGTCCCGGATCGTCACACCCAGTCAGAACGAACTGCTGTTCGATGATGATCCCTATGTGAATCGCATCGCCCTGTTCACCTTCGACGGTCAAAACCAGTGCGAACTCTGCGCCCAGAACGAAGCCGCCTTCGCCGGCATCCTGAGCCAGTACGGCAGCCTCCGCCTCACGGCCGGCACCCGGTTGTTAATCAACACCGGTGAAAATCTCAACGAACGCATCGGCCAGCACCGCACCGTACAGGTCAAACAAAACAGCGAGCTGCACACCGAACAAGGTGCGATTCGTCATCAGGCCGCCACAGAAATGAACCTCAGCGCCGAGCAGAACATCTACCACAACAGCGATGGTGACTACAGCCTCCAGGCCGCCGATGGCGATATCCAGATCACCGTCGGCGACGGCTTCAACACCGAAGTCAGCGGTGGCGACATGCAGGTGAAAGTCGCCGCCAAAGCCACCCATCAGATCAATGGCACCATCGACCTCACCAGCCAGGGTGGCAACATCGTCATCACCGACGGCACTGGCGGTATACAACTCGACGCCGCCGGCAACATCAAACTCTGGGGCAAAAAAATCACCCTCAACGGCCAGAGCGGCACCCAGCTGAATGGTGATATCAGTTATGAAACCGGCAGCGGGAATGAGCCGGAGAGTGTGGCAGCGCTGGAGATACCGGCAATAGTGGAGACGCTGGAGCTGTGCCTTGACGGCGGAGAACCTATTGAAGGATCACCACACAGCTATGAACGCGAAATTGCCCGCAGTGACAACAGCGAAGACTGGATTGAACTTGAAATCAAAAACCAGGATGGTGAGCTCCAAGCTCATTGTAAAGTCATCATTACCCGTGCCGATGGCCGTGAATTACTGACTCAGACCGATAGCAGTGGCCGCTTGCATTTGCGCCGCAGCGACATGGAAGGGGCAAAAGCACGGGTATTAGGCTACACAGTGGAGTAGACGCATGAAAGTACATATGGTTCGACATGGAGAGTGTCTCACAACGATCGCCGCAGAGTTCGGTCTGAGCCCAGAGGAAATATGGAGCCTGCCCGACAATCAGTCACTGACTAATGAACGGCGCCACAGTGGTTGCCTGGCCCCAGGCGACCAATTGGTCATCCCTGATACCGCCAGCCAGGGTAAAGACATCGCCATCAACGATTTGACCGTGTTGGTGATTGCCGACAACCAGTATCAATTACAACTGACACTGGTCGACAACACATTCAATCCGCTCAAAAACCTGGAGGTACGATGTACCTGGCCGGACTGCAAACGCTATATCAGTGGTATCACCGATGCCCGTGGAACTGTCCGGCTGACCCTGCCCAACCAGTGCGACAAAGGTATTCTGGCCTGGGAATACCAGCAGCGCCAATGGATACGCGGATTTGACGTCGGCACTCTGCTGCCAGAAGAGCTGGCGGCCGGCATGGATCAACGGCTAGCCAATCTGACCGGCAGCCTTGGCCACTACAACGATCAGTTCATAACCGCATGGGCCGATGAAACCGGGCAAAGCCCTGATCAACTTGAACAACAACTCACCGGACAAGCATAAGCCTTTGGAGACTGCTGAATGACGCTTCGTACTCTCTACTATTTTAGCCTGATCACTCTGGCCGCTACGGCGTGCCAGGCCAAACCGTTACCGGAACCTCCCTTTTCCGTTGAACAAATGGAAGCCTTTGCCGATCCGATTGATCTTGAAGTGTTGTATGGGCTGCACTACAACCAGGACCGTGTTCATGGTAAAAAA
>NZ_JBNKSF010000017.1:0-166623 GCF_050297175.1 Gynuella sp.
CCCGATTGAGCGGCCATCGCACTACAACAGCCAGATTCAACTGGCGCTGGACAGCCTGCTGACCAGTGACATGGATGCTACCGGACTACAGCTTTACTGGCGCGAAGCCGGCAGCGGCCTGAGCTTTGAGCATCAGATCGCACTGACCGCTGATGCCGACGGCAACTATCAATACAGCCTCGATGAACTGCCGTATCTAAATACTAAGCCCCCTTTAAAAGAGAGGGTTCAAAATTCTATACCAGCTCAACATCCCAGAACTATGTGATTATTCAGCCGCTCTAAAGACTATGGGCGGTGACCCGATAAACGCACATGGCGATCCAGATCTGAGTAAGCACCGCATTTTTACTCGTACCAACAAACGATTTGATTTTCAGATTCTGCTTGATCCATTTAAAGAACAGCTCCACCTGCCATCAAGACTTATAAATATCGGCTATCGTTTTGGCTGACAACTTCCTGTTGTTGGTTAGAAAGTTAGCGTTCATTCCAAACCGTCATTGCCAAGCTAAAGCAATTGGTTGATTCTAGCGTTTATCCATCGCCGTTTGGCTATTTTGATTAATCAGGAACACAAATGGGTTATATAGAATTTTTATCTAAATATAGCTATTCACAAGAATTGGTAAATATTGCTAAAGGGTTAGTTGAGGTGCCGGACTACACAGTTCAAGCGCCACCGGATCCAAGCTTTGGATTTCCTCCGGTACTAATACCTTTGTGGAGTAGTGCGAGTTGGCCTGGTTATATTGGTATCGCTAAACATTGGTTTGGCCGTCGGCAAGATACCTTTATTCAATTTTATGCAGATGAATTTTCTTTTGTTGAAATAGCACGGAATTTGGAGCAGTTAAAAGCATGGATGGTTTTTGACTTTTTATGTAATGTTCCTACACCTGAAGAGGTTTGTCATTTTGCTGAATCAATTGGTTTTTGTGCTGTTGATGAAGTGGAAAGTATTTTTGCTGACTGTGAAGATGTATCGGATTTGGCCAATCTAAGTATTTTTAAAAATGACTTGCCTTCAGTTATTGGAAAGGGAAGCGAATCTGGTGATCCAGAGTGGTTGAAGAAAACCGAAGGAGTAAACGAAGTTAAAGGATTAATGTCTGCTGACCGATATGAAGATGCATGGTATCAATTAAACAGCACTGTAATTAGTAAGCCTGAGGTAGTGGATATACTAAATGCTTTATCTCTTCGCGTAACTAACAAGGAGGCATTCAAGGATTTGATTAGTTGTTGGTTGGCTAGCAATCTGTAATTAAGCTAAGAACTAATAGAACAGCCCCCTCTCTTTGTCCCGTCCAGAACAAATAAAAAGGACATCCATAAACTGAGGGCGTTCAAAATTCTGTGTCAACTAAAAATCACAATGCCATGTGATCATCCAGTCGACCTTCAAAGTGGATCGCCAGTTGTGACAGCGTGAGGTTCCAGTTTTGGACCGGATGCGTCCATCGCTCGGATGCTTTCAGTATTCCGGCATACAGTAATTTTAGCAAGCTGTTCTCGTTGGCGAAGCCACCTTTCGTCTTGGTCAGTTTTCGAAACTGGCGATGTACTGCCTCAACCGCATTCGTTGTGTAAATGGCTTTGCGGACATACTCCGGGTATTGGAAGTAAGTCGATAATATCGACCATTTCGTTCGTCAGGATTTGATCACCATCGGATATTTGTCGCCCCATTTCGCTTCCAGTTCATCCAGAGCGATCTCCGCTGCATTCAAGGTCGCCACCTTATAAACACACTTCAGATCTGCCATGAATGCCTTCTGGTTTTTCGAGGCAAGATGAAAGGCGTCATGACGCCGTCTTTACCGGTGAGACAGTTACCCTCTTTAAGGGCTTTCAGGGCCGCTTCAAAATCAAATTCAATCTTGTTTTTCATGCATCATCTATCTAATACAAACATTTTAAAGAAATGACACAGTTTTCTGAACACTTCCTCTTGATCCTAAAATAATAGCTTCTGTAATTAACGCAGAGGCCGCTAAAATTCGGGTTACTGACTCTGAGGCCACAAAAATTGCAGATAAAATGTTGTATGAAGCGCATCCAGAACTAAATGGACGACAATTAACAAAAAGTGATGTTGAATTAATTGATGAATGAAAAAACTATAGAACGGATGCGCAGGTTAATAATGGAGTTTGGGATGTCAATTCAAAAAACGGAAAGACATCGGCAGCGGGATTGACTCAGTTTTTAAGTGGCACATGGAAAGGTCAAGCTCGAAAAGCAGGAACATATTTGAATGAGTATGCGAAAGATCAAGGCTTAGTTAATGAGCACAATAAAATCATTGATGGTAAAAAAGCGAGTTGCTGAATCTTAGATATAATAGTCGGCTTGCAATAACTGCTGCTGCAGCAGTATGACGCAAGTATTTTTAAAACGTTGCAAAGTGAAAACCGTGTTGAGAGCGATTTAACACTGAAAGATACTGCAAAATATTTATATTTTGGACATCATGAAGGATTAGCAGGAGCTAAGGCTATTTTGCCCACAGCAACAGAAAAAAACCCTAGCTTAACTGATGATAGAGCAAAAACATTATTTTCTTGGAATGCTAGTGCGACAACACAGAAGAGTTATTTGACGAATAATAACAATGATTACTCTACGGCATATATTAGTTGGTTAAATGATTATACTGATAAGCATGTTGATCCGAGTAAATTTGAGGTTAAAAAATGAGAATAATGAATGTTGCCCTTATGGGGATGACATTGACTTTGTATAGCTGCAACGCTGGCGCTGAGGATTGGTATACAGATACAGATGTTGAAACCTTGAATGGGCCTTTGCTCCTTCAAACAGATGATACAAGTCCCTTATACAATACGAGGTTGTTATATGGTAAAAATTTAATTCGAGAGTATGGAGAAGTGAATGCAGAAGTTGCAAAGGCTTTTCCTGAACATAAGGCTCTGGTTGCACTAATAATGCTCCCTTCTGGCGGTTCAGGCTGTCCTGCTATGTTCGAGTTGATTGATATGACATTAACCCCTGTGTATGTTTCTCCTCAATTTGGTTCATGTAGTGATATTCCGATATTTGAATACACAAAGAAGCGATTGAGGATGAGTTTTCCTACATTTACTAATGAGGAAAGAATTTATATCTATAACGTAGGTTCAAAAAAATTATTGGATAATTCATCCGGTCCAGAAAAAACTCTGGGCGATGACGCCAAAGAATGATTTTTTAAAATGATCGTTTAAAAAACCCGCCGGTTTTTGAGCAATGTCACTTATGGAAAAGGTCACTCAGGAAAGAGCGGTAAGTTGTTGTTTATTTTATCAATCGAGGCTTTCCTCTTTCAGCCGCTCATCAATCAGTGGCGTTCGCCTCCACCACTGTAATCACCAAAAACCCCTTCGTCATCCGGATTTTAAATGCGTGTTAGAATTATCAGGACTCCAACTCTAAGAAGTACTCAAAATTGCCCATTGTTCCCATCCCACTAAATACTGTAGTGGTCTAATAGCACCGGACACTTAATTGAGAGACAATCGTCAATTAGTTAAGGTGTCAGTATGAGTCAGAAACGCACTCACAAACAATATACCAAAGCGTTTAAAGAAGAAACTGTGGCTTTGGTTGGAACAAGGGTATTCGGTAGCGCAGGCAGCGAAATTACTGGGTATTGGTAGCAGCTTGCTCTATAAGTGGAAAGAAAAAATTGAAGTTCAACGAGAAGGTGTAGCCTTGGTCGAAGACGAACGCGATGAGCTTAAACGTCTGCGCAAAGAAGTGAAAGCATTGCGCATGGAGAAGGAGATTTTAAAAAAGGCCAGCGCCTTCTTTGCGAAAGAAGTGAAGTAAAGTTTGAATTCATCAAGGCTGAGTCTGAGCAGTATTCAGTTGTGATGCTTTGCCGGGTCATGCAAGTGAGCAAGTCTGCTTACTATGACTGGAAGAAGCGTCCAGGCGAAATAATCAGTGCGGAAACACAGGCGCGATACCGCCGCATGAAACAGCTCTTTGCAGACAGCAGAGAGAGCTTAGGCAGTCGGGAAATGATGAAGCAGCTACGCAAAGAAGGCTATCAAATTGGTCGCTATAAAGTTCGAAGGTTGATGAAAAAACTCAAGCTGATTATTCAGCAGAGAGTGGCATATAAGGTTACCACGAAGCGCAAACATACAGATGCTGTTGCCGACAACCGACTGAATCAAACCTTTAATCCAGTGGCTCCGAACGAAGTTTGGCAGGTGACGTTACCTATTTGAAAACCGGCGAAGGCTGGATGTACTTGGCGATTGTGATGGACCTTTACTCAAGACGTATCGTTGGCTGGCATATTGATAAGCGTATGACCAGCGACCTGGTAGAGAAAGCGTTGATTAAGGCCGATAATCTTCGTCAACCACCCAAAGGGCTGGTCTTTCATAGCGACTGGGGTTCGCAATATACAAGCCGACGCTATCGAAAATTACTGAACAGCTATGGTATGCGAGCGAGCATGGGTGATGTAGGTGCTTGTTGGGACAATGCGGTCGTCGAACGATTCTTTGGCAGCCTCAAGCATGACTGGTTGTTCAAGGTGCATCAGCCAACGCGAGAGCATATGAAACAGGATGTGGCGGCTTACATGAAATATTACAACATAGAAAGGCTGCATACGGCGAATAGAGATATGTCGCCGATTGAATATGAAAATCAGTTTAGAAAAGTGTCCGGTTGGGCTTGACCAATACACAATCACGATGCCATCGATACCGTCGAGATTCATAGCCGGTTTGGTGGCGACAGCATTCCACTGTTGCTGGAAAAATCCCTCGGCATCCAGCCCATGGAAATATTCGTCAATTATTTATTCAGCAAAAGCCTGGATCGGATTGAAAGCACCTGTGAACGTCAAAGCCGTATTTATTTCTTTAAAACAACAGACGAACTCAATAGTCTGCTTGAGCATAACAAACGCGCAGACAGTTACACGGATATCCAATTATACAACGGTCATGAAGCCGCAGTTCCGCTCAATATTCAACATGAATTTAGCAGATGCGGACAAATTATTTTTCTGGAACCGCACAAGGAACGCTGACTTTTGGGGCTGTTGGCAGCTACGATATTACGATCTAAATACAGTCCATGCTACATCAATGTAACTATCACAATTTATATACAGTTAAGGTTTCTTATGTCTGAATTGCTAAAATCCAAGGGTGTTAAAGCACTGCTAAGCGGATACCTGATCAGTAATATCGGTTCCTGGTTTCGAATGCTCGCTGTCATGGGGTTGCTATATGATATCACCGGAACCACGGCTTCCCTTGGCTTCAGCATCATAATACGGTATTTGCCTAAATTTCTGGTTAATATTTTCTTTATTCACCATATCAGCGCCATCAATAAGCAGACCCTTTTGCTGTCAGGCAGCCTGCTATCCTGTCTTTCTGTCTTGACTCTGGCCGTCACCAGTCCGCTACACAGCGTGGCGATTATTTACCCATTGCTGGTTCTGATCAGTATCGGTGATTCCCTAATCGATCCGGCAAGAATGTCTTCTGTCAGGCAGCTCTCCAACAAACAGAATATGGGCAAAAACACTGCTTCTTTCACAATTGCGCGGGAACTGACAATGCTGTTCAGTGCTTCCACCGGAGGCATACTGATCAGCTTGATCGGTACCACATATACCTTGATGCTCGATGGCATATCCTATTTCATGGCCATTCTTTTATTCGCCTTCCTGCCCCGAGGCTTCTTATCTGGCAAGATAAACCAGAGCGAAGCGAATCCATTGCTGCTGGCATTCAGGATGTTTACAAAAAAGACAAAAGTCAGCCTGTTACTGAGAGTCTGCTTTGTGCGTCAGCTTGGATATGGCATTGCCATGGTTGGCTTCAGCGCCCTGGTGTTTCGTGATCTTCAATTAGATGCCTCCTGGCTTGGCTGGGCCTATAGTGCCGGCGGGGCGGCCGCTATTTTGGCGGGCATGTCTTTCAGGCGAAAACTGAAGCGCTCTCCCTTAAACCCCGGCAGCGCCTTAAATACGCTGACCCTGGCCTACATCGTGTCAGTGGTTTTTATGGCGACCATGTTGAGCGCCCCCAGCATCATGGTGTTTTTTATCTTCGTAGCACTCTACGACGCCAGCTCCATTGTGACAGACATATCGCTGGAAACAGCTTTGATGCTTCACTCCGATGAAGACGGTGCGGCCTTTCCGGTTTTCTTCGCTCTGGAAGGTGTCGGCATTTTATTGGGTGCTATGCTCTATTCCACTTTTTTGCACGAACAGTCGCAGTTCACGGTGAGCATCATCGTCACACTGATCATGGCCATTTCCGCGATCATGTTAGGTCTTTCTAGATACTCCGAGAAAGTTAAATTATCGTGCTCAGGAACTGGCAGCCCATGATTTCCACTATCACCCATCATCAGATAAGTCCTGAGACATTTGCAAAATATCACAGCGATTATCTGAGCATTCGCCCTGGAGCATTGCTGTTTCGCGCAAGCACAGCGGTTTATGATGAATTGTTGTTAACATGTCAGGCAGTACGTACCGCGTTGACCGAATGCTTACTGGAGCTAATCAGAGTCAAAACGACTGACGCCCTCTTTGAAGATCTGGGTTTTGAAGCCTCTGATTCAACCTTTCTTAAATGAAGCCGATATACTGCTGGCCTCACAATTTATGCGGATCGATGTCCTGAAACCTGCAGATGGCTTCAAAGTCATCGAAGCCAATATCAGCCCCTCTCTCGGGGGCATCGGTATGGTGGATCGTTATTGTCAGGTGCTTGCCGGGCAAGATGAACAGTATCGGGCAATTGTAACACCAACCCAATGTCTTTCATCCTTACTGGAAGACATGCTAAAAAATCACACATACGCTTCAGGCGCAAAACTTTATCTAGCCTGCATAGAATCCGACATGGATGTGTTGCACCCTTACGAAGCCTGCCATTTTTTGAATCAGCAAAAAACCGTCTAGTCTGAAGTATGCGCTTTAAACGCGATTCGCTTCCACAATGATGGCGTATATGTTCAAGGTAAAAAGGCAGATATTATTTATCTATGCATCACTCAGGATCAGTTTTTAGAGGCCAATCAGCAAAATGTTCTTGGACAGCTGATTGATTATCACAGACGTCAAAAAGTGATCCTGATCTCACCTTTAGTGTTCTCAATGCTGGGTAGCAAGCGTTTGCTGGCGTATTTATATAGCTACGGACATCCTGACTGTAAATTTTTATCGGAGTCCCGTCTCCCCGAGCAATTGGACTGCAGAAAGCTGTTGGCCGAAAGACAAGAGTATGTGATCAAGGAAGCCGTTGGTTTAGGAGGAAATGGGGTTCATATTGGATTAAATACAGATATCAAGACGTGGGAGCAATTAGTCAACAAAGTTGCTGCCAGGCCGAAGTCCTATGTACTTCAACGCTACTGCAACCCGGTTGTTACCGGTACTTCATCGAATATCGTATTTGGCCAGTTGCTTTTTTCAGGTCGCAATGGCGGCGTATTGATGCGCTACAACGACAGCTCTGAATCGAAAGTTGTTAATTCGAAAGGTGGGGCTTTTTTCTAGACATTAATCAAATGGAACAGGTATTAATATGTTAGATTTTGCAATTATTGGTGCTGGTCCGGCCGGACTTCAAATGGCTTATTGTCTGAACAATAAATGCTCGTACGAAGTGTTTGAAAAGTCCGATGCCATAGCTTCAAGTTTCTCTATGTATCCGCGTCACAGAAAGCTGATTTCGATTAACAAGCGTTTCACCGGCAGTTCAGACCCGGATTATAATTTGAGACATGACTGGAATAGCCTACTTGCCAAAGATGGTCCCAAATTTACGGATTATGACAAAGAGCTTTTTCCAAATGCTGATTCGATGTGCAGGTATCTGGAAGATTTCAAGCAGCATCATGGCCTGAATGTCTCATTGAATTGCGGCATATCCAAGATCGAGAAGTCTGGCGCCAAATTCCGGCTGACTTTAGAAAATGGACGAGTCAAGGAAGCAGCCTGTGTCATCGTTGCAACGGGCCTGCATACTGTAAATGTGCCTGACATCCCCGGTATTGAGCATGCCGAGCAGTATGCGAATGTGTCCATTGACTCAGAAAAGTTTGAAAACAAACGGGTCTTAATTATTGGTAAGGGAAATTCAGCCTTCGAGAGTGCTGATCATATTGCCGGCTCCGCCGCACTGATTCATCTCTGCAGCCCGGAACCGCTGCAATTTGCCTGGAAAACCCATTATGTTGGTCACCTGAGAGCCGTTAACAATAATATTCTGGACATGTATCAGCTGAAGTCCCAGCACGCGCTACTGGATGCCAGAATCAGTGCGATCTCCCCTACAGCCAACCATCAACTGGAAGTCACGCTGGAATATTGCCATGCTGAAAACGAAATCGAGAGAATAGTCTACGATAGCGTGATTTGCTGTGCAGGCTTTAAGCTGGATACCTCAATTTTTGCCAGGAACTGCATGCCTGACACCCAATATAACGGCAAATATCCGTCTTTGACTCACTCATTTGAGTCAAGCAATATCAGCAACTTGTACTTTGCAGGGACATTAATGCATGGTCTGGACTATCAAAAATCCACATCAGGTTTTATCCATGGCTTCCGCTATAACGTGAAAGCAATGGCGCAGATACTACTGGAAAAATTTCAGGATGTTGCACCCCCCGAAAGTGAGAACCTGCTGAGCAAGAGCGAGGTGCTCGCCACCTTATTCAAGCGTATAAATTCTAACAGTGGCCTGTGGCAACAACCTGCATTTCTGGCCGATTTTTTTGTATTTAAGGAGCAACAACTGATTCATCATCAGGATATGCCCAAGCAATACGGTCTGCAAAAATTTAATCAGTATCAGATGATTGCATTAACGTTTGAGTATGGAATAAGGTGTTCTATGCGAAGAACAATCCAACTGAAAACAACCTGGTCGTCTTTCTCATCGTACTGGATGAAGGTAGCTTTCGTACTGCTGCCTAACAAGCTCCAAGACTCTATTTTCCAAGCCGTCTTACAGCGAATTCGCTACGCGATCCAACACGCCGCAACCGAACCGGGCACCTTTTCGCAGTTACCGAACCAGTAAATTCGATCACTTGATCAGAGGAAATTTCTTTAGATATGATCGTTTTATGACGTTCAACAACACGATAAGAGGCGTTACTTTTCAGACATGTTACAAAGAAAATACCTTTATTTTCCAATTGGTTATACCATTCATAATCTATGATGGCCCATGGCCTGTTTCACTCTTGTTTTATGATGTTTTGTGGTGAAACGATTATAAATCATTGAATGAATACAGGCCTCCCTTTGTGTAAGTTAACGGGACAACAGTGATCCAAGGCGTTTTCTTAATTTTCTGCAAGTACAAAAATAGCCCCCGAAAATAAGTCGATTTTTTGCGCAGGATGTTATCAGTCGTCATGACCAACGACGAGTATGCAACACTATTGAAAGCTTTTTATTTGAGCTGGTCAGATTTGCTTGACCACATTAGTATATTTTGTTGATATAACTAAAAAACTCTAAACAACCAAGTAACTCTCATGCAGTGAAAAACCATAGCAGTTTGGTTTTTCGAGATTATAAAATTAGAACTATTTAAATTCAGTGAGATTTTATATTTATGAAGTATGCTTTATTTCTGTTTACCGCATTAATATTAAATGCCTGCGCGATGCAATCCGTCAAACACGCTTACGAAGGTGAATTAGAAAGTACGGATAGATTAGCCATTATATGGACGGCTGGTGAAAATTTCACCTCTATTCAAAAAGTGAATGATGAAAAAGTAAATGCTTTTGTTAAAGCAGTTTATATTAAGCCGGGTTCTAATACGGTGCATATACAAAGGTCAGAAGAAATTGTCTTGGGTGTCAAGTCTAATTGGAATTGGGTGTTTAAGTTTAATGCCGAAGCAGGTCATACTTATTATTTTGCTCCCGTTCCAGCTGGTATAAATCAATATTCTCTAGTGGGCTATGATGGCGGAACCGATTTTCCAGATGTCACTCAAGATCTCAGTTCCAAAGAACATAAGCACCTTAGAAACCTTATAAAGCATCGTCAAACGATCATGCTTTATAAGCCATAATGTTAGTGAATATTATCTATGACTAAAAACGCTGGAATTCGCCATTTAATGGCGAACAGTTCAGTGAGAGTCCGTTTGGAATAATAGACAACAAAAATAGTTTCCGGTATGTGGAACTCGTCCGGTCCTTAAGAGATTTTAAATTGATCAAGGTGGACCTAGCGGGATCGTTTTTAAAGTTTGGACAATTTACCCATGTTGAGGCTCTCGAGTCGATTTTAGATGATGTAAAATTTACAGGCACCATATTTGGTGACATGTTTACTCGTTGTGAATTTAATAAATCGATACTTCATATTACCTTCTGCGACGTAATTTTTGATCAATGTATCTTTAGTTACGTGAATTTCAAAAAAGCAGCACAACAGCGGCAAGATCGACTCCGAGACCCACAAACTCTACAACAAGAGTGAGATCATCGACTCCACCATGCAGAATGTACGACAATGTTAGAGAACGGCAAAAAAAAGTCGTACTTTCCTTGCAAAAAGTGATACCAGTTCAATGCTTTAAATGTTCAGATGGTATTTGCTTATGTTATTTTCTTGAACCTGAAATAGGTAAAATGTTGTGTATAAAACTTGAGAACGGTGAATGCGCCTGGACGACTGACTTGTTTATTAGATGGGGAAGAAAATACATGGCAGAATATAGCAGTAAATTTTCAGTATTCACCTGGAATAGGCGTATATGGAATTGCGGAGTACGAAAAAGAGGTTTTGCTTATCTCTCAGTCCGATTTGGATTTTATAACTGTTCATGACTTCGCTGAATCGGTATCCACAACATGAAAGAAACATCACTTGAGCAAATAACTCGTTTATACGATGAATACTCTACGAAACTTAACCATCATCTATCCTTAGAAAAAAACAAAATAAAAAATAAAAATGGGGTTCATACATTTTCAACCGCAACATTCATGTATACAGGTGCTGTTAGTGCGTGGGTTGCTAAGAAAGATATCAGACAATTTTCTGAAAGAAGCAACTCATCCATTGCCCGTTTAGCTGGTTTGTTCGAATGTTCTCAGCAAGGAAAAAATATTTATAATTTAAATCGCTGGGAATACTACCATGAGTTTTTTTCACTCGCTCTGAGTTTTAATAGTGTCTCTCTTGCAAAAGAAATGGCGGAATACTGTAGCACTGAGAAGCTAAAAGGTAGCTTTGAACCTCCACCTTATAGCGTTGAATGGACACTTTCTTTAAAGTATTTAATTCTGGATATCGAGAAGGAAGGAAAAAAGTGGCTGGCTGAATTTCATAAGCGAAGTGGTAATAAATCAAATTTAAAATATTTGGGCTATGCTAATGCAATGCAAGCTATCTGGGATCGAAACGAATCAGCCTTTATCAAAGCATTGGATCATATCAACGAGCATTATCCAAAGCAGATAAATTCAAACGCGATGTTTTGGCGTATTGATCAACATTTTTTCAGCCAGTATGGAATCGCCCTGGTTTATCTCGCTCACTCAAAAGGTATGAACATAGTCTATGAAAACACCTATTTTCCTGCAGATATGATGAACCTACCGGAGCATCATGTAACACCATATATTCCAACACCACGAGGCCTGTTGAGACAGCTGATAAAAGATGCTGTTGACCAACATAAACAGCAACAAGATCATATAAAGAAAAATAAAGGCTAGGCTTACCTGGTAATTCTGTAATATTGGAATAAGCTGTTCTATGTGAAGAACAATCCAACTGAAAACAACCTGGTCGTCTTTCTCACCGTACTGGATGAAGGCAGCTTTCGTACTGCTGCCTAACAAGCTCCAAGACTCTATTTTTTAAGCCGTCTTACACCGAACCCGCTACGCGCGTTTATCGATTTCTTCCGCCAAAAACAATATGCGGAAAAAAATTAATCGCAAGCTGTCGATAACCGGTCACTCGATCGCCGCACAGTCATGGTTAAAATTCTGCTCTCCCTCTGTTTCTGAGTCATGTAGATGCCTGAATATCGGTTCTGTAACGTTAAAAGGCATCTCAACAGGCAACCGCCGTTCAGCGGCGGCTAACTCTCCTTGCTCAACCAATTCGTGTATCTCTGCTGCCAAATCGGAGACATCCGCAATCTTTTGTGTCCACTCATTAATATAGAGCGGCACCGCTTCATTGGTTAGACCAATTTGAATGGTACGATGTTTCTGAGGCTGCAACTGTAAGTCACGTTCCGGGTCCCATTGAATACGAACCGGTGTGGCTTTTTTTATTCTTAACCACTCGTCTTTGTCTGCGTAATGCTTGGCTTTATGGCTCAACAGACTATGTTCAAGCGCCCATTCAAAACCTTCCCGGGTAATGTCGATGGCCAGAATTCTTTGCTGAGCACTCTCTTTTTTGCCCCACCCAGAGCGATACATCATCCACAGAAAAGAAGGCTTAATCCAGGTCATGCGCTCCATCTTGAACGGCGGTGATTTGAAGGTTCCGTATTCAAGAGCTGAATCGGCAATTGCAGCACTGTAAGCCTGATAGACCCGAATAGTTTTATCGTCATAAACGGCTCTAATCTGTTTATTGGGTATGCTCATAAATTCTGTTATCCATAAAAATAACTTTCACATCGTCTGAGTCATGACTAAGAGGTAGCCGGTTTGTCTGCAATGTTTCGCAATTAGCAATCAGAGCACTCCAATTTCCCGTGCTTTTAGAGCCGCTTCGGTACGATTGCGTACTCCGGTTTTTTCCAGAATCATGCTGACCCGGTTTTTGACAGTGCCTTCGGCAAGAAACAAACGTTCAGCGATTTCTTTGTTGCTGAAGCCTTTGGCAATGAGTGCGAGTACTTCTTTGTCTCGTTTGGAGAAAACCACAGCTTCAGCCGATGGTTTATGTTCTGGGTGTAGTTCTCGCTGGGCTTCAACCAACTCATCAATGAGCTTGCGGTTTTCTTCGATGATTCTGCGGGATTGCCAGAATATTTCAGAAAAGGCAATGAAGACCAATTGACCAGGCAACAGGTCGAATATGAAATCCACATTTGCCTGGCCATTTGAGACCAGGACAAAAGGAAGGTGGTTCATCAGCAGTAACAACAGGTACGATAAAATCGATAATGGTCTTGGAAGCTGCGCTGACAACGTCAAAAGGATAAAAAACGCAAACTGCAACACACCGGGTACCGGGGTCAGAAGCATTCCAATCATGGCGAAGATTCCTTCAACAATCAGAACAGCCATGATCATGTACGGAGACCAGCGTTTTTTCCATTGTCCGATCGGCAGTAACAGAGCAAAGACTATCGCGCCTATACTCCAGGCCCATATGACGGTCACGCCTGCTGTATACATGCGTAGGAGAGCCTGTATCAAGGTCGCGTAGATAAATATTCGCAGGGTCCACAAAAGCGCTGGATTCATATTAACTTCCTGGATTCAGTTCCACGTAATGTCTGAGGTAACAAGTGGTCCTGCCCACCAGAATTCCTGTAGACAGACCAGTAATTGTAAAAAATACAACTTCAAAGCCGATATTCAACAACATATCAGGGGCTATGGCGACCATTACCCCATAGGTAAATTTAGCCATAAATATGATTGGGAAGATGATCAGAGATGTGACACTGCCTTGAACCATAAGCCCACGACGATCTGACAGCTCGGCTATTGGCGGCGGAGTTAAGAAGCAGTAGCTGATCGTCGCACCAATTGCCGCTGCGATCAGCCACACAATGCCTATCGAGGGAAACTGTCGGGAAGCATGAATGAGTGAAGAGACGCTCAAATACAGAAAAAAACCGGTGAGCAGCACATTCTTGCTCATGCTGATCTTACGGGGTTGAAGCCCCCTGATTCCAACCGTCAGACCATAGGCCAGTACCAGCCAGGCCCAAAAAGGGGCACCGCTGAGAATATCTATCATTGAGATCATAATAAAACCTTTGGGTGTTTGTGATTGACGATCCCAGGTTATGTCGAAATAGGGAGAATCAGCAGGTGCCAAAAGTCACGGTGGGGTCACTGTTTAGTCACTGTGGCCGTGAATGTGACTGCCTGAGAGCCGAATTGGGCGTTTTTTAGTGACCTTGGGTTAGGTTTGCAGGAAGAGTTAAAAACATTTGTAAGTAACGGATATAAGGTGGACTCAGTTCGATTGAATCGTACAACTTTTCAGGATGGTCTGTTCACAGTCAGAGGGAAAATTCGGCAGGTTATTAGCTTCAGTTACAATGATGCACTATTCAGAATCTTCCGCTTTCATGCATCCACGTAGATCAGCCATAGCCGAAGGGGATTATTCTCCCCCTGACGGTCACATTTCGATAGTTCCTTCCCGGATATTCAGGGACGTGCAACAGTGATTTGGAGATACACTCATCACGCAACCATTTGGAAAACCAAAAGAATGCGCAATAATTGAGCTAAAACCAGCTCACAACGAAGCACTTCTGGTAAAAATCTTTTCGCTGAGTCGGCGAAGTAGATATCTTGCACCATAGATACTTGGATGATTTGTATCATAGTACAAAGGGTATCCATCATTAGAAGCAATACAACGGCTGGCATCACATAGCACATTTTCTGAATGCAATATGGTTACATTTGGAATCGACTGGATCCGATTATAGAAGCTATCCAGACTCGCAACCCTTTGCTCATATACGGCACGGCTCGTTGAAACTACATCAGAGCCACTTCTCATCAGTTCAGGAACATGCCAGCCAACTTCTGGAATACTGGTCAGAATATAAATATGAGTACCTAATTGACTGAGCTGGTTTACATAAGAAACCAGCTCGTTTTCAATGGCCTGGTGTCGAAGGGAGTCCGCTCTCAGATGATCCATGAAGTCCATATGATCGTATAACACTTTGGGGGACTGGCCTTTTTCTTTTCCACCTTCCTGATTATCAAATCTGCTGGAATTCAAATAAAGTGCGTAACGGGCAGCCATCAATACATTGCTGATATTGTTATCTTTTATAACATTGAGTACTGCTTTGTAGTTGTCATGACACTTACTTCCGTAGTTCATATCATGTCGCCATAGGTTCATCGCAGGAGGGCAGCCCGTTTCTGTACCAATTAATGCTGCTTGATCATTCAGTTTGAGTATTTCAGAAAATCCATCCTGCAATGCGTCAGCATGACTGTCTCCAAGCAAAATCCAGTTCGGTTTAATCTCATCATTACCTAACACCTGGTTTCTGGAACTACGTAAAAACAGCCTGTCATTGAGCGCTAAAAAATGCTTGTCATATCGTTGCTCAGCAAAACCGATTGTTTGTATACCTATAACGCCAAAAAACACAAAACCTGTGATACCAACAAGGGACATGCTGAAAATTTTCTGTCGATTGAACTGTTCTTTTTTTCTGAAGGGCTGCTCCACAAACCTCCAGGTTAGTACAGCAAGCACTAAGGATAATGCTGACAATGCCCCCATTAGAGCCATACCCGGCTCATCAATCAGCTTTATACGAGCAAATGCCAGCAAAGGCTGATGCCACAAATATGCGGAATAACTGATTAAACCTATACCAACACATAATCGTGTGCTCAGTATCTTTGCTGCCCAGGTTCCCTTTCCAGCAAACAAAACCAAAAGAACCACTCCAACAACGGGAACCAGGGAATAAACGCTTGGAAAGGGTATCTGTTTGTCGTAAAAAAAGATGGAGAAAACGATTGCAGCCAACCCGACAAACGACAGAATATTATTTTCTTGTACGCCCTGTTTTTGAACGACAAAGGCAGCGAGGGAACCGGCAAATAGCTCCCACGCACGTGTTGGTGCCAGATAAAAATTCGCAGTTGACTGATTACGCCATCCCCACTCGCTGATTGCCAAACTAATAGCAGCAAGCCCCGCAATCATCCAAAAAACCCGGTGTTTACCAAAGCGCCAGGCTAAAAACAGGAAAATTGGAAACAGAACATAATACTGCTCCTCAACTGCCAGACTCCAAGTATGCAGTAAGGGTTTCTCTTCTGCCGCCGCATCAAAGTATCCACTCTGGCGCCAAAATAAAATATTCGATACAAACAGGCTGACGGCCACAAAGCTCTTAGAAAAATCTATCATTTGACTTGGCAACATCCATGCCCAGGCAAATGGAATACAAACCAGCATGACAAAGAACAAGGCGGGCAATATTCTTCGTGCACGTCTCTCGTAAAAATTGATAATGCTAAAGCGCTTTTTCTCGATATCATCAACCAGTATGGTGGTAATTAAATACCCGCTGATCACGAAAAACACATCAACACCGACAAACCCTCCGCCGAACAACTCAAAACCGGCGTGGAATAGAATAACCGGAACAACAGCAAGAGCTCGCAAACCATCAATTTCAGCACGATATTTCATAGCAACAATCCTTGGCATTTAAATGATTTAATGAATCACTCCCTCATAATTGGCAGCTTTCATTTACTTTTTTAAATTATTTAGCCTGTCAGAACTCGTAAAATCCCTGGATTTAAAAAACTAGCATGGGTTTAGTTCCCATGATGATGCATCCGTGCATCATACGATTGCTCTGGCACATTTCATTACCAGCCCAACATCTGTGCTATTAAATATCCGCATAATTTCTTAAATACTTTACACAATGAACATATCTGCTCAACATTTTTTTGTTTTTATTTTTTATTTATATCATCTCACGCCAGTAGTCTTAGCTTTATGTTTGTCTATGTAATGTTTTTATAGTGCCTGCAGAGTCGTGTTCAGAAAATACCAGTGTACTTTTTTGACTCCATCTGCCACTAAACGAAACATCTCAAATCAGGTCTGATGCTGGCGCATATTTGCCCACAACCTCGATATAACCACATGATATAAGGTTTAAAATTAAATATCAGATGTGTTGTTTCCAACCCATTCACAGTCCTATTCCAATGATATATCAGATGCAGACGACAACTTCATCGATGTGTGTGACAGTGTCAGTATTGTACGAATCAGAGATTGTCACAGAAATCTTTTAAACCGGTATCACTGAAAAAGGTCAACTCTATTGCATGCCAAAACAACCGAAAATGGGAATAGTTTTCGAACAAAACTTAACCTATCTGGTTAACCATTTTTTCATCACTTATCACACCAACAAGATACCCGTCGCAACCATCAGTGATTTGCCCACAGACCTTGACCAGACACCAGCGAGTCCAACCAAGGATTTCCCCTTCCATCTCCACCAGAATCAGATAAGCTTCTACATAACTAAATGATGTTGGTTTTCCAGATACTCACCCATGAAACCGAAAAATCCACTCAGTCAGGTCAGTGACTATGATCTGCGTTTACTGCGTTTATTTAAGACCGTTGTGGAGTGCGGCAGTTTCTCTGCGGCGGAAAGTGTTCTGGGAATTACCCGTTCGGCAGTCAGTCTGCAAATGGCGGATCTTGAGAAACGCCTGGGAATGCGCCTGTGTCAGCGGGGTCGCGCCGGCTTTGCCCTGACAGATGAAGGTCGCGAGGTGCTCAGAGCCTGTGAGGTGTTATTGACAGCGGTGGAAAACTTCCGCAGTGACGTCAATCAGATCAATCGGCAGCTAAGAGGCGAACTCAATATTGGCATCGTCAATAATCTGGTAACACTGCCACATATGCATATCACGAACGCACTCAAAAAACTGCGGGAGCAGAGCGATGAAGTACGTATCAACATCAGCATGAGTACGCCGGGAGAAATCGAACGACGGTTGTTCGATGGTCGGCTGCACATTGGCGTGATACCGCTGGACCTGCCGTTATCGGGACTGGAATACAATGTCTTGTACACGGAGCGTTCGAGCCTCTATTGCAGCCATGAACATTATTTTTTCGGGCTCGCGGAGGACCTTGATGTGGCGCAATTGAAGTCTGTTGATGCGGTGGCTCCGAGTGATCGCATGAACAGCGATGTAATCAATCTGCATCAACTGCTTAATTGCAACGCCACGGCATCTGACCGAGAAGGTATCGCTTTTATGATCCTGACTGGCAGTTATATCGGTTTTTTACCTGATCACTATGCCGCCAACTGGGTCGATAAAAACCAAATGAAGGCACTGATGCCGGAACAACTGTTTTTTGAATCACGACTGGCAACAGCTACCCGTAAGGGGCAACGGACTAACTTGATCGTGGAAACTCTACAGCGGTTTTTATAAATCCCATAGATAAGCAAATACTTACCTGAAGTTTATAAAGTTTGTATTTAAATCACCTAAAGACCCGTTCAATCTAACAGAGCTCTGAATAATGTAGACGAGGACACCAGAACAACGCAAAACGGCTCTGGCCACACGGATCATTATTCAGTTGTCCTCATACCTGGTACTGGAATATACCCGGTTACAGGTGAAGCATGGACGTATCACCATGGACTTCAGGTCCATGTGAACCCGTTAATATCTTTGAGATGTTGTCGGGTGACATCCAAATGGATCACGAAGATCTGTTTGCATGCCAGGTTAACAGTGTCCAAATATTTATCTAATAGCGGGTAAAATCATGTCTAATTCTTTTGCCGGGCTGACCCAAAAACAGCTCGATGCCTACTGGATGCCCTACTCCTCAAACCGGCAGTTCAAAGCCGATCCCAGAATCATTGTCAGCGCTGCCGGCAGTTATCTCACCGATGCCGACGGTCGTCGTGTGTTTGATGCGCTGTCAGGACTGTGGACCTGTGGTGCGGGTCATTGCCGCCCGGAAATATCTGAAGCTGTCGCCAATCAGATCAAGCAGCTGGATTATTCACCGGCTTTTCAATATGGCCATCCCAAGGCCTTTGAACTGGCAGCCCGTATTACTGAACTAACGCCACCTGGACTGGATCATGTTTTCTATACCGGTTCCGGGTCTGAAAGTGCCGAAACCTCACTCAAAATTGCCCGGGCCTACTGGCGCAAGAAAGGCAAACCCACCAAAACCAAACTGATTGGCCGGGCCAAGGGATATCATGGGGTCAATTTCGGGGGCATGAGCGTCGGGGGCATCGGCGGTAACCGTACCATCTTCGGCAGTGGTGTTGAGGCAGACCATCTGCCACACACATTATTAAGAGAAAATGCATTTACCCGTGGCATGCCGGAAACCGGGGCCGAAAAAGCCGAAGAACTGCTGGAACTGATCGCGCTTCACGACGCTTCCAATATTGCCGCAGTAATCGTGGAGCCACTGGCTGGCTCTGCCGGTGTTATTCCACCACCAAAAGGGTATCTGCAACGACTCAGGGAAATTTGTGATCAACATGACATCCTGCTGATTTTTGATGAAGTCATCACTGGGTTTGGCCGGATGGGATCTTATACCGGTGCAGAGGAATTCGGTGTCGTGCCGGATATCATGAACGTTGCCAAGCAGCTTACCAATGGCGCGGTACCGATGGGAGCGGTTATTGTCAAATCCGATATTTATCAGACCTTTATGGATCAAGGTGGCGCAGATTACATGATCGAAATGCCGCACGGTTACACATACTCCGGTCATCCGGTAGCCTGTGCCGCAGCGCTGGCATCACTCGATATACTTAAAAACGACAGCCTGATCGAACGGGTCCGGGAAATGAGTCCGGTGTTCGAAAACGCGCTGCACAGCCTTAAAGGCAAGCGCTATATCACCGATATCCGCAATTACGGTCTGGCTGGGGCCCTGCAAATTGAACCTTACCCAGGCGAACCCGTGCTACGGCCTTATGAAATCGCCATGAAATGCTGGCAAAAAGGGTTTTATGTTCGCTACGGCGGCGACACTCTGCAGTTTGGACTGCCTTTTATTGTCGAAGCTGAAGAAATTGATCGCCTGATCAATGCGGTTGGCGAAGCCATCAACGAAGTGGGTTGATTAACCCGTTGTCTTGTTTATCCGGTCACCACGACCGGATTATTTTTGTTTTGCTGAAGAGGTTTAATATGCAAACCATCGGTCATCTCATCGGCGGCTCAATCGTGACTGCCGGTGATCGCCATCAGGAAGTTTTCAATCCATCCACTGGCACCCCCTCAAAACAGGTATTACTCGCCAATAAGGCCACCGTCGAACAGGCCATCGCCGCGGCTCAGGCAGCCTATCCGGCCTGGCGGAACACACCGCCGGCCAAACGTGCGCGGGTAATGTACCGTTTTCGTGCCCTGCTGGAACAACACGCAGATGAAATTTGCCGTCTGATCGGCGAAGAACACGGCAAAATCATTCATGATGCCATGGGTGAACTGCAACGTGGCATTGAGAATGTTGAATACGCCTGTGGGGTACCGGAGCTACTGAAAGGCGAACACAGTAAAAATGTCGGCCCGGCTATCGACTCCTGGAGTGAATTCCAGCCATTGGGGGTTGTGGCAGGCATCACGCCGTTCAATTTCCCGGCTATGGTGCCGCTGTGGATGTACCCGATAGCCATTGCCTGTGGCAATACCTTTGTGCTCAAACCCTCTGAGCGCGATCCAAGCGCAACGCTGTTTATTGCCCAATTGCTACAGGATGCCGGTCTGCCGGAAGGTGTGCTGAACGTCGTCAATGGTGACAAGGAGGCAGTGGATACCCTGCTGGACGATCCACGTGTCCAGGCTGTCAGCTTTGTTGGCTCGACTCCCATTGCGGAATACATTTATGGCCGTGCCAGTGCCAATGGCAAACGGTGCCAGGCACTGGGTGGTGCCAAAAACCACGCCATCATCATGCCGGATGCGGATCTGGATAATGCCGTTAATGCCTTGACCGGTGCCGCGTTCGGTTCTTCCGGCGAGCGCTGTATGGCGTTATCTGTTGCTGTTGCCGTGGGAGATGACGTTGCCGATGCCCTGGTCAGCAAAATGAAAGCCCAGATGACAGCCTTGAAAGTCGGCGCTTTCAGTGACAAGGACAACGATTTTGGCCCGGTCATTACCAAAATCCACCAACAGAAAGTGGTCGGTTATATCGACAGTGCCGAACAGCAGGGCGCAGACGTCGTGGTCGATGGTCGTGAACCCGTGGTTGCAGGTTATGAGCAGGGCTTTTTTGTGGGCGGTACCCTGATTGATCGCGTAACAGCGGAGATGGTCTGCTACAAAGAGGAAATCTTCGGCCCGGTACTGCTGGTGGTTCGAGTCAACAGCATGCAGGAAGCCATGGACCTGATCAACACCCACGAATATGGCAATGGAACCTGTATTTTTACCCGGGATGGAGAAGCCGCGCGCTATTTCAGTGACAATATTCTGGTTGGGATGGTGGGCATTAACGTACCCCTGCCAGTACCCGTCTCCTATCACAGCTTTGGCGGCTGGAAGCGTTCCTTGTTTGGTGACCTGAGCGCCTATGGCCCAGATGGCGTACGGTTTTATACCCGCCGGAAAACCATCACCCAGCGCTGGCCATCTGCCGGTGTGCGTGAGGGGACCCAGTTTTCGTTTCCTTCGTAACCGCAACACAGACGGGAGGGCTCTGTCTTCCCGTCCGTCCACGTTAGCATCACATATTCCCCCTCCCCTTTTTGCTTGCCCATTATGGCGGATTCGAGCCTCTGGATTTATCATCTGCCTCCTCAATCAACGAGAGCAACTCGCACTTAACGGCCGTAACACATTCGCCGTCAGGACAGAACACTTAAGCAGGCTTCTGAGCTTTTTGTATGGGACAGTCGTATGACAATGGAAAACGTAATCTGTGGAATAGACCTTGGCACCACCAATAGCCTCATCACGGTATGGCAAAACGGTAAAGCCCACATCGTTGCCAACAGTTTGGGAAGTCACCTGACGCCTTCTGCGGTCAGTCTGGACGACAACAATACAATCATCGTCGGGCAGGCAGCAAAGGAACGGTTGACGATTCACCCCGACCGAACTGCTGTGAATTTCAAGCGTTTAATGGGGACCAATAAAGAGATAAAGCTCGGAAAGCGTGCTTTTCGGGCCGAGGAACTCTCCGCACTTGTCATTCGCTCACTGCTGCAGGATGCAGAAAGTTATCTTGGCCACAAAGTAACCGAAGCGATCATCACGGTACCGGCCTACTTTAACGATGCGCAACGCAAAGCCACTAAAACCGCTGGAGAACTGGCCGGCATTCGAGTGGAACGACTGCTCAACGAGCCGACGGCTGCGGCGATGGCATATGGATTACACCAGCAGAAAAACGAAAGCCAGTATCTGATATTCGATCTCGGTGGCGGCACGTTTGATGTGTCCATTCTGGAAATGTTCGATGATGTTATGGAAGTGCACGCCAGCGCTGGTGATAACCAGCTCGGCGGGACTGATTTCACATCAGCTTTGGTCCAGTAAGTGCTGCAGCAAATTGATCTGAATGAACTCAAACTCAACCAGAACAAATTGCCTGCTGAGTTCTTGCAGTACCTTCACATACAGGTAGAGAAAGCCAAGCGTGAAATTTGTCAATCGGGCAGCTGCGAGCTGAACATTGTCTGGCAGGACCGGTCAACTCATTTGCAGGTCACCGGCGAGACATTCGAAACAGTGGTCGAACCGCTGCTGGATCGGCTGGTTCATCCAATCAAAACAGCCCTGCGGGACGCCAAGTTACGAGTATCCGATATAGACGAGATTGTTCTGGTGGGTGGTGCGACCAGGATGCCCTGTATCAAAAAACTGGCGACCCGGCTGTTCCAGCGCTTTCCTGCCTCGGGTGTCGATCCCGACGAAGTGGTGGCAATGGGTGCCGGTATACAGGCGGGATTAAAACTGCGTGATGCCATGCTGGACGATCTGGTACTTACAGATGTTTGCCCCTATACCCTGGGCATCGAAGTCGCTTACGGCGATAGTCAGCAGGGGGGATACTTTTCGCCCATCATTGAACGAAACAATTATATTCCCGTCAGCCGGGTGGACCGTTTTTCCACCATCAGCAATTTTCAGAAAGTCATCGAAATTAACATTTATCAGGGAGAAAGCCCGTCGGTCAGCGATAACATTTTCCTGGGCAAAATGAACATCAAAGTGCCCAAAGCTGAAGCCGGTCAGGAGCAGGTCGACGTTCGTTTCACCTACGACATTAATGGAATACTTGAGGTGATCGTAACGGTTCTGAGTACCCAGGAGAGCCATCAGCGAGTCATTGAAGGAAACCCTGGCGTACTGACCAAAGCAGAAATTGCCGAACGGCTGAAGGCACTGGAAGCGATAAAAATTCATCCACGCGAATTACAGGAGAACCTTGTTCTGATCAACCGTGCAGAACGACTTTACCGAGAACTTCTGGGCCATGCCAGACAACAGGTTAGTGCGCTGCTGGCAAACTTCAATGCGGTTCTGGACGACCAGGATCCCAAAACCATTGCAGCCGCACGCAAGCAGATGACGGAAATTCTGGACCAGTTTGAGGGCGACTTTAAGTTTTAATGCGATGAACTGCTGGCAAAAACTGGGTATTGATCCCACCGATAATAAACGCGATATCAAAAGAGCCTATTCCCGGCTGTTAAAAGACAACCATCCGGAAGACAATCCGGAAGCCTTTCAGCAGTTGCGGGACGCTTACGATCAGGCACTGGACATGGCCGAGTTCATCGTCGCGAATACCAATGAAGAGGCTACTCCGCATCCGGATGATACGGATCAACCATCCCCACTTCCAATATCCCCCCTGGACCAGGACAAACCGGATCCTGCAGCGGAGACATCTATCGGGCAACCCGTCATCGATACGCAGTCAGCTCACATCGGGAACGTGGTTTTGGAAGTCATCAAACGGCTGGAAGTAAACAGTCAGCAGGCCATTGAGTTTCTCAGTCAAACACTCAAAGAAGACTACTTTAAAGGGCTGGATGTTCGTTATGAACTGGAAGGCCAGCTATTGGAGCGGTTAGTTCAACAATTACAATACGATTTTGAGTTTACCCGGTTCCTAGAAAAAGCCTTTCACTGGCGCATGGACCTGAGCAATCCCCATGACATTCTGGTCAATCATTTCCATGAAGACAGTGACTATCACTGGAGCTACCAGCGGTACGCGAAAATTTACCTCAATGACGTAATCCGCCGGCAGGTGACCGATCATTTTGGCAAGAAGCTGTCTGCAGCAGCGTTCAATCAGTACCGCCAACTGGAAGAGTTATTGTTTAATCCGGGCCGGTTTGAGCAACTGAAACAGTTTTGTCTTCAGGACGATCACCGAAAACTGGCGAAAAAAGTCCACCAATATCTCCATAAGCAAGGTCTTCGCGAGTATCAGATTGCCGATCTTCCGGTTAACAACATCAACAAGCTGATGCAACAAGAGGCGGTAAAGCCAGATAAAAAATACCCGAGTATAAACAGTTCCCTGGTATTCTGGCTGTTCGTCATGGTGGTATCGCCGATTGTTCTTCACTCGTTTAAATCAATGCCGGAGCAACCGACTACGGTCACTGAAAAGCTGAAGACAATCACATCTATCGATAATTCGCGGCTCTCCCAATTTCTCCAACCGCAGGAACTTCTCGAGCTTAGGCAGCTTGCTGAAAATGGCGATGCTCAATCCTTGTTTACCCTAGCCCTGTATGACCTCTACAGCCCTGACAGCACTGAAAAGGACAATGCCAAAAGCATGACTATGCTGGAACAAGCCGCCGCCCAGCATCATGCTGATGCACTGCGGGTATTGGGAATCCTGTATCTGTACGGTGACAAGGTTGAACGGAACGTCGAAAAAGGCCACCAGTATCTGCAACAGGCAGTCGATCTGGAAAATGTCGTCGCCAGCCGGCAGCTTGCGCTTGAATATCTCGATGGCAGCAATCTGAACCCTGATTATGAAATGGCCGCAGAATTGCTGGCGTGGATACCCGATCCCCAAAAAAGCGCGGTAGACGCATACTGGCTTGAAGAGTTGTTCCGTCATGGTTACGGTCTGAAATGGCAACAACAGTATCCGCAGGAAGTGCTGAACCGTTTGCAAGCGTCTGCCAGCGATAATGACATCAACCAGTTTGCCTGGGAGTTGTCGGTGCTTTCCACCGCAGGAATGAGCAACGGAACCCTGGCAATTAAATTGATGAACGGGATACTGTCGAAAGGTCCAAACCGTACCTGGGCATATTTCGATACCCTGGCAGCCGCCTATGCACGTACTGGTCAGTTTGTAGATGCGGTGCGGAATCAACAGAAGGCGATCAAGTTACTTCCCAAAGACGCTCCACCGGCTCAATGGGCTCACATACAAGTACGTCTCATGCACTATCAGAACAATCAATCTTATCAGGAACGCCTTAATTCCGTTTCTATTCGTGATATGCCCGTATTGCGCTGAACTGCGTTTAATGGCCACCATCCCGTTCCACCAGCGTCACGTCAATCACCTCGGCCACTTCGGTGGCCTGAGGATGGCTGATACGGCGCTGCAGCAACTTGACCGCAGCACCGGCCAGGTTTTCACAGGACTGGTGAATCGTGGTCAGTTGATAGTTCAGCCAACCGGCCTGAGCCATATCATCAAAGCCGGTAATTTTTATGTTAGCAAGTACTTGCTTACTCAATGAGGATTTTAGAATGTCGATCACGCCGATGGCCAGGTAATCGTTTAAACACAGGATGCCATCCGGTAGCGCATCCAATTCGAGTATTTTTCGTCCGGCATCCACTCCACCCTGATAGTCATGCTTTGTCACCCGAATCACGTCATACGGCAACGACGCCAAACGGGTAAACAAATGTTCCCGCTCGCGAATGCTGTAGGAGTCGCCCGCAGTAGTGACCAGTACCAATCGCCGACAATGACGACGCTGGTAGTAATCCAGCAGTAATTCCATACCTTTGGCGTTATCACACAGAACCCGATCCACTTTCGGATGTTGATCGGCCTTGTTGATCAGGATGACCGGTACCTCGTGCTCAATGCAGTTGGTGTATATTTCCGCCGGTGGCGTATCCGAGGTAATGATGACCCCCGAGACACTGTAATGCATGAGCATGTCGATGACTTGCGAGCAGTCCCGCTTCTCTCCTGTCGATATGAGCAACGGCCGATAATTATATTGCAGCAGGGTTTCGGTCAGATGTCGTATCTGGCAGGCACGAAATGAACTGTCGATATCAGCCACCACAACACCAACGATATCCGAACGCTGCTGATTCAACCCCCGGGCCAGATAATTGACCCGATATCCGAGTTTATCCGCAGCGGCCTGAACTTTGGCTCTTACCGCCGGAGAGACGTAGCCGTTATTGGACAACGTACGGGATACGGCTGCGCGCGACACCCCGGCAGCTTCCGCCACATCCTGAGCGGTAATGCGTTTGATCCGGCTCATTGACGGCTCAACCATTGCTGATAGGCCCGCTGAAACAGAAACGGATCATCCAGATTGACCAGGTCCGGTCTGAGTTCGATGACTGGCAAGGCATCTTCAATGCGGTCAGCAAAGAAACGGATCATGACCTGAGCCCCACAGGCACGGCAATAATCCATTTCGGTCAAATCATCAATACGGTAGTCGTACTCAATTACTGCGGGAGTCCCACCAGCCAGTAAAGTCTCCAGATCCGGAAAATCCTGACGCCGGCGCATCACTCTGGCCTGAGGGTAACGGTGTTGAATCTGATCCAGATATTCACTGTTGAAACTCCAGAAAAAACAGCTCTTCAAAAGTGAGTGAGTAATTACTTCGGAAATAACCTGATCAACATCCACATGTTTGAGTTCCACAAACAATTGTCGCTGATAGCGTTGAATCAGATGCAGGTAATCACTGAACAACGGTACGCCCACAGACTGATACCCCTGATGAAACCAGCTTCCGGCATCACACTCTGCCAACTGCCGGGCGGTATAGTCAGATATCGGCCCCTCCAGATTGGTGGTACGTTCCAGGGTCGAGTCATGAATGACCATCAGCTGTCCGTCCAGACTGGTATGCAGATCCAGTTCAATGACCTGTGCGCCCATACGCAATCCGAGTTCAGCTGCAGGCAAAGTATTTTCCGGCGCAATCCGATGCGCACCACGATGACAGCAGATTGCAATTGCATTGGCGGAATTCGGTTGGTAAGTGTTCATTAACTCCGGATTATTGGTACAGATGGCGAGCACCGGCAGCGTCAACAAATGCGCCAGTTCCGCTGGCCGTTCCTCATGCCATAACACCACTGCCAGGTGCTGCTCCTGAACCTGCCGAAGTAATGTATCCGTCACCCGACGATGGGGATGCCGATCTGCGTTTTCCCAACACAAATGCACGATATCTGCTTGAGCGGTGGCAGCTTTGGTCAATGGATCTTCATTGACCGCCACCATGACCGCCAGCGGATAGGGACAGGCCTGATCTGCCAGCATGGCGATGGCATCAGCATCAAAGCCAGCAATGATGGCCTTCTCGAAATGTGCGGTTTGTAATAACCGGACCACTTCCGACCCACTGTCCGGATCTTTCAACTCAATATACAGACCACTATCGCTACCTATCGCGAGCTCGATAACAGCGGCCAGGCTGGGAAGTTGTTCACCGTTGCACAATGGGTAAGTCTGCAACTGCTGATAATCCTGGGTGTCGATGAAGATATCCTGGCCGGTTACACGCATAAGGTGGTTGTCATGACTGACCACACAGATACCATCCGCTGTCCGCCAGACATCAATCTCCCAAAAATCAGCATTCATGTCTGCCGCCAACTGAAATGCCTCAAAGGTGTTTTCCAGACGGTGCCCACTGGCGCCACGATGGGCAATACACAATGGCTGGTGACGGGTCTGTTGCTGCAGTTGCAGGAGTAAGGGTTTAACCGGCATGAATAAGATCTCCGCGTTCATCGAATACCAGAATATGCTGCGGATCGACGCTCCAGTGCACACTCTGGCCAACGTGATTAGGCAGATTGACCGGCTGGATCGTACGGATGATGCTACCGTCAGCCAGCGTCAGGTCATACAGCAGTTCCCGTCCCTGATTCTCGATAAAACTGACCGTGGCGGTATTGGCACTCTGTGGTTCAAGGCGCACGTGCTCGGGTCGCAGACCCAGCCTGACCATCTGATCACCGCTGGTTTGCAAGACCGGTAACGGTAATTGAACACCGCTATCATGGCTACGAAACATCCCCCCTTCCAACTGGCCGGACAGAAATGAAGTCGGCGGATTACCCATAAACCCAGCCACATAATCATTGGCCGGAACCTGATACATCTGCTCCGGCGTGTCATATTGCAGCACTTTGCCATCACGCATGATGGCAATACGGTCACACATGCTCATGGCTTCCACCTGATCGTGGGTTACCAGCACGGCCGTGATGCCGGTTTCCTGCTGAATTCGCCGGATTTCCGCCCGCATGGTGATGCGCAGTCTGGCATCGAGATTGGCCAGCGGCTCGTCCAGTAGCAGTACTTCCGGACGACGGATCATTGCTCGTGCCAGAGATACCCGTTGCTGCTGGCCACCTGAAAGCTCTGATGGTTTACGTCCAAGCAATCCTTTCAAACCGACCAGCTCGGTCATTTCCTGAACCTTCCGTTTAATGTCAGCCTTGGTTTCCTTACGGATCATCAGCGGAAAGCCGATGTTTTCTTCCACCGTCATATGGGGATAAAGCGCATAAGACTGAAAAATCACTCCGACATTGCGCTGCTGAGCTGGCTTACCGGTAACATCCTCTCCCGCCAACAGCAGCTGGCCCTGATCGATTTTATGGATCCCGCTAATGGCAAACAGAGTTGTGGATTTGCCACATCCGGATGGCCCGAGCAGTGCAATCATCTCCCCGCTCTCAATGTCCAGATTCATATCGTCGATGACGGTGGTTTGTCCAAACTTCTTGGTAAAGTTACGTATTTGTATACCCATCAGCCCTTGGTACCTCCGCCGTACATATTCATCAGTTGTTTTTGGAAAATCAGGAACAGTGCAAAGACCGGCAGCACGTAAAACAGTCCGACGGATTTGAATAGCGCCATATCAAAATGACTGTCATCAGCGATCAACCCGGCCAGATATACCGATAACACTTGAGCATGATTACCGGGCGCCAGTACCTGAGGCAGGATGTATTCGCTCCAGCTGGCCAGAAATGAAAAGATTGCCAGCGCTGCGAGTGCCGGTTTAATTTGCGGCAACACGATTTTGCGCCAGGTATAGAAACGACTGGCACCATCCTGAATGGCGGCCATTTCGATCTCCCAGGGCACCGTGTCGTAAAAGCCTTTCAAAATCCAGATCCCCAGCGGCAGTTCCAGAGAGGCTTTGATAATGACCACACCGGCAATGGTGTCGTAGAGGCCGGCGTATTGCAGAATCAGGAAAATGGCGATCAACAGCGTCACACTGGGAAAAGCGTGTAATACCATTGCCCCGCCCAGTAATATGCGACGACCGGGGATATTTAATCGTGACAGCGCATAGGCGGCGCTGGACGATAACAACAGCACCAGTGCCGTGGTGATGGTGGCAAATATGATGGTGTTCAGGGTTACCCACCAGATATTGGCGCGCCCAGGCAGGTCCTGCCAGAGAAAACGCCAATGCTCCAGGGTGAATCCGCTGGGTATCAGCGATCCCGGCTCACTGACGGTAAACGTATCGATCAGTAAATACAGATACATCAGTGCCAACGGCACACTGAGTACACTCAGAATAACAAACGGTAGTTTGGCAGAGCGCATGAAAAGACCTCCGGTCAAATCTCAATACGTGGTTTGCTGACCAGTCGGTCGAACTTGAAGACCCGCAGATACAACAATGACAACACCAGTCCGATGGCCACCAGCACCATCGCCAGTGCCGCACCATATCCATATTGCAGATTGCCGGCATAATTATTCAGCGCCGTGTGATAGGCCTTGAGAGACCAGACTTCCGTCGTTCCTCCCGGGCCGCCATCAGTAGCCAGCAGGATCAGGTCGAACGAAGCCAGTAACGACAACGTCTGATAACAGGTAATAAACAGGATCGGCCAGCGCAGCTGCGGCAATATGATGTAACGAATCTGCTGCCAGCGACTGGCGCCATCCACATCACTGGCCCAGAACTGGGTTTGGGGAATGGCTTTAATGGCCGATGAAAAGATCAGCATGCCCATAGACGCACCGACAAAGCCGTTGATCAGAATAATAAAGACCCAGGCACTGGTGGCGGAGTTTAACATCCAGTTTCTTGGTGCAATGTCGAAATTGGCCAGCAGAGTAGAGAGAAAACCGGTATCCCAGGCCACCCACTTCCATAACAGCACATACAAAACTGGAGGGGAAATGCGCGGCAGTAACCAAAGGCCCCGAAAAAATGCGCCGCTGCGTGGCGGTAGATAATGGGTCGTCAGTGCCAGACATAACGCAAATCCCAGATTAAACAGCATCAGCGTGAACAACACGTAGATCAATGTATTGAACAGGGTGGTCGCGGTATCGGGTAAAGACACCATGCGACGGTAGTTTTCAACACTCCAGTGCCAGCCGGTATAACTACTTTTGATCACCGCCTGTTGTTCTGACTCCGTCAGTGTCACTCCACTGTCCTGAATGGCTTTCAGCAATGCGTCCGGGCTGTCAAAAGACTCCGCGCCAACCGTATGCTGAAAAGCTCTGGCAATGTCTTTGATTTTTCGAACATTGTGTGGACGGTGATTCAACTGTCGTAACGCCCGCTCAATATCGCGCCGTTGAGTGAAAGTCTGGCCCGACAGTTTTTGTTGGATCTCTTCAATCAACTCAGTTTTTTCGTGCCGCGCTTGCAGGATGTTCAGGCCGAACTCATCGATATGATAACGCTGCTGACCCAGCTGCCTGGCCAATTCAGGCAGCTGATAATCTCCCGCCAGCACTCTGAGTGACGCCGGGCTGATCTGATAACGCCCACCGGAAATCCCAGTGGCAGTACTCATCGTGGTAAATGAAAATATCGCCGTCATAATCACCGGCAGCAGAAAAAATAATGCGACAAACAGCAGGGCCGGCAACAACATGAAGGGCCCCAGAGATGTGGATTTATTCATACTCAGAAACCTGATAACGCACATCCCTGTGCGACGCCATCAACGAATGACGACACTGTTGGCCATCGTGGCATGCAGTTCTGAGACTGCTTCATTTACGGCCTGCTCTGCGGTTTTCTGACCGGTCCATGCCGCTTCAAGGCCCTTCCAGTAGATATTCCAGAAATTACCGAAATCGGTGTCATTGGGCATCGCACTGGCATAAGGCAGCAGGCGTTCAGTGGCTTCCATCGCCCATCGGTTATTGGCATAGATTGGAATATTGAGCTGTTCTTTGGTGATGCCCAGATGCGAGGACTTGATCGCATGCAGGGTGTTAATCCGTGGCTCGGAGGCAATCTGAATCAGTTTGGCAGCAATTTCCTGTACGTTGTCATCTTTCTGATCTGTGAGCAGATACACCAATGGATGAGTCAGAGTATTGGCTTTACCGGAACGGTCACCGGAAGGAATCAGGCTGAACTGAATATTACCGAAGAAATCCGTCAGTCCTTCTTTGCCAGTGTAGCGGGCATAATGCCAGGTACCGCCATGCCAGAACATGGCCTTGCCATGGGCAACTTCGGAATACCATTGATCCCATGGCGTGCCGATGTGGTTTTTACGGGTTACCCCCATTTTGACGGCGTCAATGAAGAACTGATAGGTTTTTCGCGCCGCTTCCTGATCGAATACCAGACGATGACTCTGAGAATCCTGTAGTTGCCCACCAAAACTGGTGTAGAACTGCCAGTAGTCAGGACCGTTGGATACCCGGGGGTAGAATCCATATCCGGGTTCCACCAGCCCCATGTCCTGGGCTTTTTTGGCATCTTTCAACATGTCGTAGAGGGTATATTCGCCGGCGGAGATTTTGTCCGGAAAGGCTTCGATATCAGCGGCACTATAACCTAATTTGGCCAGGTGATCTTTCCAGGCAAAAAATGGTCTTGCTTCAGCATCCTGTGGCAAGCCGTATACCATGTTGTTATAGGATGCGATGTTCATCAGGTTGGGATAAATATTGTTGACCGGCCACGAATCAAGACTAATGTAGTCTTCTATCGGCACGATCAATCCGGATTGTGCCCAGGCAGCTATGTCCTCATGCCCGGTGACAACAATGTTCGGTGCTTTACCGGATTCAGCCGCCAGCGTCACGGCCTGTTTGAAATCATCCCAGTTGGTATAACTGCGCTTTTCCACTGTAATAGTGAGCGACTCACCCGCCACAGCGGCTTCCCGCATCAGGATATCGGAAGCCATGTCTATCGCCTCGGTGCGATAGCTGTCTGCGTCGCTGGAGCCCCCGGCCACGACCGAGATTGTGTAATCTGTCGCAAGTGTCAATCCGCTTGTCAGCAATGCTGAGCACAACAGACCTGATGCCAACCATTTCATTTTCTTCACAGCCTTTACCCCCGTAAAACCAACAACTTCGAATGTGAACAGGTGTTCATAGGTGGTTGCAGTCTGCTTGGAACAGATGACAGGGAGGTGATAGCCAGATGGCAGTTTTATGAAATTGACCTGTCAGAATCTACGAGATTAGATGTCGGTTAAATTCCGGGTTTATCGTCCAGATCAACAGCTACGGCAAACGGGGGCTCTTTAGTATCACGGTATTTGACCCGATACATTGCTTCATCGGAGGCCTTCAACATGGCTTTCAGGCTGTGACCGTGTTCCGGGTAGAAGGCAATACCAAAACTGGCTTCCAGCTTTAGAATCAGGTCCCGGACCGAAATTGGCGAACTCATTTTTTCCTGCAGTTGCATGACAATCTGCTGAGCTTCCGACTCCGTATTGACGCCATTGAGAATGATCACAAACTCATCACCGCCAATACGCGCGGCAATGTCCGAACGGCGAGTGGCTCTGCGCATCCTTTCAGCCAGAATCTGCAATACTTCATCCCCAATTTCATGACCATATTGATCATTGACTGGTTTGAATTTATCGAGGTCGATATACACCACCGCAAACTGAACCCCTTCCTGGGAACTCAATTGATCGAAGTGGCTTTCCAGACCGATCCGGTTGTTTAGTTTGGTCAGTCGGTCATGACTGGCCAGATGGGCAATTTCATTTTTCTCTTTGACGATTTCCCGAGTCAGGGTTTGGATATGCTGATGGGTCAGAGCATTCAGAATAGCGATGGATAGAAACAGTGAAACCGATCTGACCAACTCAATATGAGCCACCTTAAATGCCTGAATCTTATTACTCTGCAACGTAAACAGAGCATACACTGCATCGTCCTTATACAACGGCACATAAATGAAAGAGCCCTGAACAATATTGTCCTGCACATTGCCAAAATACTCATAAGCGTCTTCGCGGGCGTTGTTACTGAATACCAATTCACCGGTATTAACCGCATAGGTGGCATAGCTCGCGTGCGTATCCAGAGGAATACTGAATGGCTCAAGCATCATGCCTTTTTCGATGAAATACTTGAAATCCAGTGCCTGTGTTTGGTCATTGATCAGCGCAACACCTAATATCTGCACACCCATCAACTCTGCAAAATGTTTGTGCAAGGTCTGAATAATACGATGGATATCCAGCGAGGAAGCCACTTCCCGACCAATCAGGTTGATGATTTCCAGTTGCTGATTGCGGGCATTAAGTTCTTTGTTACGAATTCGGGCCAGTTGGGTTTCACGAATCCGTTTTTCTGCCTGTAATTGAATTTGAAGTGCTTCGATCTGAGCCTTTGACTCGGTATGAAATATGTTTTTTTCCAGCTGACTACCGCTGTGATAGTGCTCCAGGGCCTGCTGGAAATCACCCATGTGCTTATAGAGAGAAGACAATAAACGATGCGCGTCCAGAGCTACTTTGTTATCGCGCTGGTCGACAAAATACAGGCACTTGGAAAGATTTTCGATGGCTTCAGTGACATTGTTACGGGCATTGAGCACCTGAGCCCGACGTAAGTAGACAATACTGACCAAATCGGTATTGGCCAGACTCAAGGCCAGTTTCATGGCTTCGGAAATGAAAACCATCGCCTCTTCTTCCTGGCCACGTTCACTGAAAATCATCGCTAAAGTTATCAATCCATCAAATTCCAGAGTTTTATAATCAAGGTCTCTGGCGAAATTGATGACTTTACGAAGATTGATTTCTCCCTGGCTAACATCATTAACCGCGATTTGCGCTTTGCAACGGTTCAACCGGATATCCGCAAGCAGATGATCAGGCACGTCCTGCTTCATTCGCTTGTCCGCTTCAGCGATCAGCTGCAGGGCAATCTGATATTCACCCTTTTCGATCTCCAGCGATGCCAAATTATTGGTAGTGGTGAAAATTTCGGCGGTGTTACTGGCATTGATAGCATGCTCACGAGCTTTCCAATAGGCTTCCAAAGCCTCACCAAAACGTGATAACCGCTGTTGAGTGTACCCAATGGCATTATACATCTTGGACAACCAGTAGCTGTCGCCATAGTCGTCATACCACGGCAACAGATCAAGCAACAATTCAAGTGCCTGATGGTATTTTCCAGTGTAAAGCAGGCACCAGGAACGATTAAAACGGGATTGCTGTGCCAGAAAGATGTCATCAATTTCCAGAGCGAGATTTTCGGCCTGGTGTGCTTCTGCAATGGCATCCACTGGAGAGGCTTTGGCCATGTTCCAGCTTCGGTCGAGCAGTGACTTAATATGTTCCCTTACCAGTTCTATTTCCATTGCTCGTTCTAATCGGCTCTGTTCAACTTAATCATGACTATCACAGCTATTCTATTGGGGTTATTCGGTCAGTGTAGATTCAGCTTTTGTTCAGTGCCACAGCCGCACACTCTGGCCATAAGCAGGTTTTATAATGGGATCTGGCATGAACCGAATTGGTCTGGTCCCAGTGGTTTTGAAAATTTTCAGATAAACTATACACCTGCCAACGTTCACAACTCAGGCATGGCCCAAAATGACTCGCGAGAAACCTGTGCCATGCTATCACCAACCACTCGTTAGAGGAATCTCCATAACTGTCGGCTTGAGAATGACATCACGGAAGGTTTTAAGGTGGTATATGGTTTTCATACATTCACGACTGATTGGAAAAAATACAAAGTTGCCTTAACAATTGATGCTGCAAAGGAATGGTGTGATAACAAGGGTTTAGCCCAGCACACATATAAAGGGAACGACATATCGGTTAATGGTAAAGATGCAAATACGTTATTTGCATCGACGGTGTGGTACAGATAGATGTTTCCGAAACTAACAGGGCATCTATCAACTTGCTGCTACGATAATGAGAGCGCTTACGCTCCAAGTATCGCACCGGTTTGGCGCGAGGGGATGGACAGGTCGAGCAAGCGCCGGTTCGACTGCCACGGAAGGCAATTATTTATTGGTTACATCAATATCGGACGATAAAACTGGCTCCGCCCAATTCGCTGTCATCTATGATCAATTCATAATCATAACTACTGATAATATCGGCTACGACAGCCATTCCTATGCCCTGACCCCGTTGAAGAGAATCGAGTCGCACGCCGCGCTGTAATACCTGTAAACGTTCATTTTCAGAAATACCCGGACCATTGTCCTCAATTCGAAACTCATTTTCAGCAGCAACCAAACGCACTTCGCCATGACCGTATTTGCAGGCGTTTTCCATTAGGTTACCCAGAATCTCCAGTAAATCTTTTTCATCCATCCGCATCTGATAATCCGGTCTTACTGCTGAAGTATCGATGTGAACATCTGGATATACCCGACTCAGGGCTTTGGTAAGTCGCTCTGCATTTTCGAGCAGTAAACAGGGCTTACCAACAAAGCCGGTTTTTTTACTCACCACTGCTCGATTAAGCTGATAACCAATGATCTGGTCCATTCTCTCGACCTGCTCCACCAAATCCTCATGAGTGGGAGCCGCCTTCATGACCGCCAGCGGAGTCTTCAGACTGTGAGCCAGATCCGCCAGAGTTTTCTGATAACGTTCCCGCTGATCCTGTTCTGCCTCAAGCACTCGGTTCAGATTGTAGGTGATCGGTTGTATTTCATCGGGATAATCACCCGATAATTGCTGCTGTTTGCCAGCCTCAACTCGGCGCAATTCAACAGCCAGTCTTCGCATTGGCTGTAATCCCCAACGAAGAATGGCAATCCAGGCGAGGATCAGTCCAAACACCAGTGCAAGTAACCAGATCCGCAACAACTTGGTAAAAGTTTTCAACTGGGCCTGAAACGGCACCTGCGTTTGCATGACGGTAAACTGAATCGGAATTTCCTGCTGTTCTGAATCTTCCCAAACCACCTGGAAGCGTCGATAGAAGTATTTTTCTTTTCCCAGCCGCCATTCACCGCTTTCTGATGCCCCAGACTCCAACGATGGCAGCTCCAGAAATGTTTCAAGTTCCTTGCCCCAACGGGTGGAACCTGATTTCCATTGTAATTTGCGCTGCGTACTGGCAAACGCAAACAAACCACTTTGGGGATTGTTAAGACGCTCGTCCCGTAGCGAGAATGGAATTTCCAGACGATTATCCTTTAGAACGGCTTCAGCCAGCAGGTTATAGATCTGTAATTGCAGTTGTTCGCTGACACCGGCCTCAAGGCTGGAGCGAAAGGCTTTATGCAAAGCAAAGCCGGTCAACGGAGTAAACGTAACGGTCACTGCCAGTGTTGCCACCAGCAGCCGGCTACGAAGGGAGTTTAGACGCATAGATCGTCGTTGATTCGGTAACCTTGCCCACGGACAGTCAGTATAGGTTTAATATCGTTATCAGGATCAATTTTCTTGCGCAAACGACCGATAAACACTTCAATCACATTACTGTCGCGATCAAAGTCCTGATCATACAAGTGCTCCGTCAACTTCAACTTGGAGATCACCTTATCACGGTTCAATACCAAGTATTCAAGGCAGTTGTATTCATAAGAGGTCAATTCTGCCACCTGACCATGTACTTTGACCTCTTTTCTGGCCGTGTTGAGTTGAATAGGACCAATGGAAATTTCCGGAGAGGACATTCCTGCGGAACGTCGCAGTAAAGCATTCAAACGGGCCAACAGTTCTTCGTTAACAAACGGTTTCACCAAATAATCATCGGCTCCGGCTTCAAGGCCAACAACTTTATCCTGCCAATTGCCACGTGCAGTTAAAATCAGAATGGGATAGGTTTTTCCCTGACTGCGCAGTTGTTTAATGACTTCAACACCATCAATTTTTGGCAGACCCAGGTCGATCACCGCGACGTCATAATCGTATTCCTGACCATGAAACAGACCCGCTTCACCATCACTGACCCAATCCACTGCATATCCTTTGTCGGTCAGCACTTCTTTAAGTGTCGTACCCAAACGCTCGTGATCTTCGATAATGAGTACCCGCATATCACTCTCCTATTGTTCGATATGGTTCAATGGTTCCAGTTTCAGTGTCCACAATAACAGTACTGACCCGACCGTTTAGCAGTAACAATGCTTCAAAGTTACCAGCCTGATCGGTCATTTGGCTGAGCCGCAGGACCTTTCCCCCCAACTCACACGTTATCATAGTAATTATTTGATCTTCAGTTTTCAGTGGTAGCGCCTTTCCCGGGCATGTTGTGTTATCAGCGTACACTGGTAAAGACATGACAGTTGTCACTATCAAAACTGTCGACACCAAAACTCTATTCATTTTCATATACTTCCCGGCTGCGATTACACAGCATCTCGTGTCGCCGGCTACTAATCCGGCTGATATTTTGGGCCCGGTTAATAGTCATCCAACAAGGATACTTCAACCCTGAGACGAACAAAACGACCAGGGCGTTTTTGCATACGGGTCTGATATTCTTTTCCCTGGTAAAAGTAGGTCACCCGATAACCAACCAACTCTTCACGATAATCGACATCATATTCCGTATGACATTGCCGGTGTGGTCGGTGCTGAGGCTTCACCCCCGCCTGACTGCCAATCGCCGCACCAACGGCACCACCAAAGATAGTGCCAGCAACCTTATCATCATGATGAGAACTGATAACCTGGCTGCCAATTGCAGCTCCTATCACGCTGCCAACGACTGCACCCGTCACACTGCTTTGGCGGTGATGGTGATAACCCTCGTCATTGTAGTGACAGACTTCTATGGGTTTACGATGCCTGATGGACTCATAAATAGGAGTGCTATCAACAACCCTGGCTTTCGTAATATAGCTGTCGGCACTTGCAATCGTTGGCGTTGCTGCCAACATCAGAGCGACACAGACTGGTCCGGTTATTCTAATAAACGTCATATCGCTAACCTCGATACTGTAAAACAGCGAATACCGACATTTTAGAAGGAAGGACTGAATACGGTCTGAATAGTCGTTCTGGCCGATATCAAAGATTTTCCTCGTTAGCCATACGGCGCGCCATCACCGCAGCTTTACGGAGATCAATGAAGCCATCACTCTGACGACGAATATAGAGATTCTGATAGAGAACAAAAACAAGTTTTATCAGTTTGGGGTTGTCCATAGGCACCTCACGATTACGGGCAACCTCCTGGACAATCGACAATGCGCTTTGCAATACCTTGTCATCCACCTGATCAATTGTATCTGCCTGGCTGCCCAGTCCGGTTGCCAGCCAATATAACGAGGAATTGGTTTTATCAGCGATTTGCGCAGCTTTACTGATTGATGGCTCGGAACCAGACAGGTATTTTCGAATCAGGCTTTCATTCATTCCCACTTGCCTGGCAAATGCACTGACCGTACGTTCACCGATCAATTTTTTCAGACGCTGGGCAAACGAATTCATCTGGGAACCGGAGCCCGTTCCAGTGCCGACTGGATTTGAGCGTGAGCAAGATTGGTAGCCTGTTCGGAGGTCATATTCGACATATCAATCGGAGGCAAAATTTCCACCGTAACCAATCCGGGAAATTTGACATATCGTTTGTTGATCCAACAGTAGCCGGCATTTTGTGCTACCGGAATAAAAGGAACGCCCGCAGCCTTCGCCAATACCGCACCACCTCTGGTAAATTTTCCCAGTTTTTGAACATCGTAGCGGGTGCCTTCTGGAAAAATCAGCACGTATGTATTGTCTTCCTGAAAATGGCGGGTCCCTTGTTCAATGACCTGCTGCATGGCGCTACGCCGATCAGAACGGTTTATGGCAATAGGATTAAGTAGCGCAAATGCCCATCCAAAAAATGGAATCTTAAGCAAAGACTTTTTTATCACCTGTGTTTGCGGATAAAACAGAGTCTGCAGAAAATAAGTTTCCCACGTACTCTGATGGTTACAGGCAATCACGCCTTTAGCAGGGATATTTTCTCTACCAACTATTCGATAACGAATACCAACCACCCAGCGCATAAAGAACACCATAACGCTGGTCCAGACATAAATAACAAAATAGTAACGAAACCGTTTGGGAATCATCCAGGCAACCAGAACAGACAGGGTCGCCCAAAATATGGTGAACGGGGCATACAGAAAAAAAATGAAAATGGTCGTTCTGATAGCTGCAAGCAACCAGGCCATTGAAGATCCTTAATACTAGTCAGTCTTGGTTTATACGGCTAGGAAACCTCTGAAAAGTGGCCTATTTTCGCGCAGGACATTGTCAGCACCCTTCTCACATCCTCATTTACGCCTGTAAATTGCGGTGTTGCGAGTAGTGCTTCCTCGCCTGCATCAAAACTATTCCTATTTTTCAGGGGCCCCTAGATTAACTGGATTCCGCCCCAAAGATCCAACGGCGCTGATTCACTACACTCTTTCCTGCAGGGCTAAGAATAAGTGAATCAGCCGAATGACCTTATAGAACAGAGATATCAGCCACTTCCAGGAACAAAGCCCGCAGCTGCGCCAATAGCGCCAGACGGTTATTTCGCACAGCCATGTCGTCTGCCATAACCATTACCTGGTCAAAAAAGGCATCTACCGTCTCCCGAAGGCCAGCAAGCTCAGCCAGCACTTCAGTATATAGACCTTTGACGAACAAGGGCTCCACTACTTTGCGAATCCCAATAATTTTTTCATACAAGGCCACTTCTGCACTTTCTGACAACAGTGATTGATCGACCTGTTGTGATACCGCGCCTTCGGCAGACTTGCTCAGTAGATTACTAACCCGCTTATTGGCAGCCACCAACGCCTCAGCAGCTTCATTTTGACTGAAATGGGCGACAGCTTTAACACGGCGATCAAAATCAACCGGGGTGCTGATATTGTTAAACCGAACAGCCTGAACAATGACATTATTGATACCTTGATCACCGTACCATGCTGTGAACCGGTCAAGCAGGTAATCCAACACCTGTTGGCGGGTGGACTGTTTTTGATCTTCACTGAAGCTATGCTGCTGTAAGGCAATGTTTAACAATACCACCAGATCGAGATCCAGATCTTTTTCCACCAATATCCGTAAAACCCCCAAAGCCGCACGACGCAATGCAAAAGGATCTTTTGTGCCGCTCGGCGGTTGACCAATACCAAACAATCCACTCAGGTTATCCAGTCTATCAGCCAACGCCAGTGCTGTTCCGGTGGCAGTCACAGGTAGTTGGTCCCCCGCCCCTGCAGGCAGATACTGCTCTTTCATCGCTGCCGCAACTTCTTCATGCTCACCATCATGGAGCGCATAGTAGCTGCCGGCGATACCCTGCAGTTCAGTGAATTCGAACACCATATCTGTGACCAGATCGGCTTTGGCCAACTGTGCCGCTCGCACTGCCAGACTCTGATCACTGCCCAACAACTCAGCAATCATGACCGTACTTTTCTGCAATCGACGGCACTTATCACCTATAGAACCCAGTTCTTTTTGAAACAGTACGGTATCCAGTCTGGTAATCCGTTCTGCCAGTGGTGTTTTTTTATCCGTTTCCCAAAAGAACGCTGCATCTGATAATCGGGGGCGAATGACTTTTTCATTCCCTGCAATGACCTGAGCGGAATCTTTTGACTCCAAATTGGCAATGAATACAAAGTACGGTTGTATCTCGCCCTGGCTGTCTGTGGTGTAAAAATACTTCTGATGTTCGGCCATAGAACTGATCAGTGCTTCAGCGGGAACGTCCAGAAAACGCTCTTCAAAACGTCCCAACAGGGCTACTGGCCATTCATTGAGCGCGGTGACCTCATCCAACAGGTCATCCTCTATCATCACCTGCAAATTCTGCTTTTGAGCCACCAGCTGAGCCTGCTCAGCAATGATTCGACGGCGACGGTCAAAGTCTGCGATAACCTTGCCCTGTTTCTCCAAAATATCAGCGTATTGCCGGGGTGAGGTTATTTCCAGAGGGTCAGGAGCATGAAAACGGTGACCTCGGGAGGTATTACCAGAACTGACACCGAGAAGCTCACACTGAACCACTTTTTTGCCAAGCAACATGACCAACCACTGCACCGGGCGCACAAACTCTACCCGGCTGGCTCCCCAACGCATACGTCTGGGAATCGGTAATTTGTCGACGGTCGTTGCCAGAATATCAGGCAGCAAGGTCTCAGCGGTTACACCTTTTTTTATTCCCTTGAAGACAAGCCAGCTGCCTTTATCGGTTTTCAGTTGTTCGAGTTGATCGACCGTTACACCACAGCTTGCCGCAAACCCCTGCGCCGCTTTGGTTGGTTTGCCATTGGCATCAAATGCGGCCTGAATGGCGGGGCCCCGACGTTCAAAGGTTTCGTCAGCCTGAGCCTGCTGCAAAGATTCAATCCAGATGGCAAGACGTCGGGGAGCAGCATAACCGTGCACTTCGCCATGTTTGAGGTTGGCCGACGCCAGCTGCTCAGTAAAAATGTCCACAAAAGCATCTGCCAGACCTTTGAGAGCCTTCGGTGGCAGCTCTTCTGTACCCAGTTCAATCAGAAAATCGGTATGGCTCATTCTTTGTTCTCCTTTACCGCAGCAGCAATCACTTCCTGACGAATACTTTCTTCTGCCATGGGAAATCCAAGTGCCAGACGGGAATCAAAATATCCTTTGGCAACGGCCCGGGATAACGTTCTGATGCGAAGGATGTAGCGTTGGCGCTCAGTGACGGATATGGCTTTTCGGGCATCCAGTAAATTAAAACTATGACCGGCTTTCAGGATTTGTTCGTATGCTGGTAATGGCAGGTTGTCTGCAATCAGTTTTTGCGCCATCGCTTCGTAGGCTTCAAAATTGGCAAACAACATTTCGACATCAGCATATTCAAAGTTGTAGGTCGACTGTTCAACTTCATTCTGATGGTATACATCACCGTAGGTCACCGGTTTTCCATCCGGCCCGACAGTCCAGATCAGATCATATACCGAGTCAACATTCTGTACATACATGGCCAATCGTTCGAGACCATAGGTGATTTCACCGGTGACGGGATAACATTCAATGCCGCCGACCTGTTGGAAATAGGTAAACTGCGTGACCTCCATACCGTTCAGCCAAATCTCCCAACCCAGTCCCCAGGCACCAAGCGTTGGGTTTTCCCAGTTATCCTCAACAAAACGAATATCGTGCACTTCCGGATCAATACCGATGGCTTTCAGGCTACCCAGGTACAACTCCTGAATATTGGATGGACTTGGTTTTAAGATGACCTGATATTGGTAATAGTGTTGCAGACGATTGGGGTTTTCACCGTAACGACCATCTGTCGGACGCCGGCTGGGTTGCACATATGCACAGTTCCAGGTCTCCGGCCCCAGTGCTCTGAGAAAGGTCGCCGGATGTGATGTACCAGCACCCACTTCCATATCCAGAGGTTGAAGAATCACGCAGCCCTGGTCGGACCAATACTGTTGCAGAGTCAGAATTAAACTCTGAAAAGTCATCGTCTTTTGCTCACTCACGATATTTGCCTGTTATGTTGAGTTCTGACCATCGGAATATTCCGACGATTGATTAATGGTGGTGAATGTTTTTGTCACGTTGAACCGCGGTCACAATCAGCGCCACAAACAACGCAATCATGAAACTGCCAAACACTCCAATGGCAATAATCAGCTTGCGTCTGGGCTTGACCGGGTTTTGCGGAGGAAATGCTTCCAGTTCTGTATGTTTTACTTCGGCACCGCTGAAGTCCAGCGAATAACTGTTCAACAAAGCCAGTTCACTTTGCAGTCGGGCAATCTCAGGAATGTATAAGCTGTCATCCTTCCGCTTAACCAGACGATCCAGTTCCGCCTGGAGCAGCTTTTCGCCTTTTAAGTACAGAAAATCAGACTTTTGCGTCTGCCGCTCTTCCTGGGTATGAAGACCATTCACATTCAAAGTAATCTGTCTTTCGGTGGAGGCTGTTGCCAAAGCGGTTTGTGCAGCTATATATGCTTGTTCTGCCAAAGTGTTATCTACTTTCTCAGTTAAGTAGTTTTCGCTGGCAACCATGGCTTCTGACAATGATACAGGATCCTTGATACCCACGGTTCTAGCAATGTCTAACGCTTCTTTTAGTTGCGCAATTCGAACCTGTCGGGTTCGCGCGGCATCACTTACCAATTGTTCTATCCGTCGGTTGATTTCACTTTGACGCTGCTGAATATAACCGGAGCTGTCACTCTTAAGGTTTTCGAGAGTTTGCTGTTCTGCAAAAGTAAGGTATTTATTCAGAAATGCAGCAATCTGCTCCGGGGAGGTTGTTTCTACTTTAATTGAAATCAAATCCTCTGGCATATCAGCATCATTAGGTAAATTCAAATAGTCAGGTTTTACGAGTTCAGCCTTGAAGTCAGACTGAAGCCGATAAAACTCACTATCAGGATTATTACTATCAAGCTTTTCACCTAACCCTTCCTGATCAAACAAGGCTTTGAGATTCCGGTCTGAGTTGAGATTGCGCAGATATTCCAGAAAAATATCCTGGGTCGTCGATGGGACATTTTCAGGAAAATAGGCATTTTGAACGATTGGAGCAATTTGCAGTCCAGTTGGCACAGAGACCATTGCCCTTAGCTGGTAAATTTTCGGCATTGACATGGCAACAATTACTGCCAAAACTGCCCCTACCAGCGTAATGACAGTAATCAGAGCTTTCTGCTGCAATAAGCTCCTGACTAATTCACCAATGTAAATATCATCATCCTGCTGGTAGCCGTGGGAATTGTCATCCCGATATTGCACTGGTTCTTTGCTCATTGACCCGCCTTGTCTGCTGTAAAAATGACGCGCATTATAACCAGCGGATTGTTATCGACGCCAGAACATCGGCGTGAAGAGCACCAGCAGGGTGAATACTTCCAGACGCCCCAGTAACATGGCGAAACACAATATCCATTTAGCCGGCTCATTGATATTTTCGTAGTGCTGAGCAATCTCGTTCAGCCCCGGCCCAAGATTGTTCATACAAGCCCCCACTGCCGACCAGGAGGTGGTGAAATCCAGCCCGGTTGCGAGCAATAGCATGAAAATCAGTCCGTACATCAGAATATAAACACTGAAGAATCCCCAAGCTGACTGAATCACATTGTCACTCATGGTCCGCTTACCAACTTTTAACAGAAAAACCCCTTGTGGATGCATCAGCCGTTGGACTTCACGAAGACCCTGTTTGACGATCAGCATGACGCGGATAACCTTCATTCCTCCGGCCGTAGAACCCGCACAACCGCCAATAAAAGACGATAAAAACAGCATGAATGGAACAAATAAAGGCCAGGAGGAAAAGTCGGCCGCACCAAAGCCGGTTGTGGTCAGGATCGAGGTCACCTCAAACAATCCGTAACGTACCGCCGATAAAACCGGATATGTTCCCGTGACCCACAGGGTAAACACAACAATGAGCAGCAATACTGCAAAAATGTAGAGAAATGTCCGATATTCCGGCTCCTGAAAATATATTTTTATGGAGCGGTGACGGAATGCCACAAAATGAAGACTGAAATTGGCGGCGGCAATTAGCATAAAAATGACAGCAACGGCTTCAATCGCGACGCTGTCGAAATAAGCAATACTGGCATCATGTGTGGAATACCCGCCAATTGCAATGGTCGAAAATGCATGCGTAATTGCATCAAACACATCCATGCCAGCGATGAAATAAGCCAACGCACAAGCGAGGGTCAGCGTGACATAGATATACCAGAGCGCCTTAGCGGTTTCTTTGATTCTGGGTGTGAGTTTATTGTCTTTGACCGGTCCTGGTGTCTCGGTACGATAGAGCTGCATTCCACCCACCCCCAGCAATGGCAGAATAGCGACCGCCAACACAATGATTCCCATACCACCGAGCCACTGCAATTGCTGACGATAAAACAGAATGGACTGTGGTAAATCATCAAGCCCGGTGATCACAGTGGCACCGGTTGTGGTTAAACCGGAAAAGCTTTCAAAAAATGCATTGGTGAAGTCCAGTTTGACACTGGGGGCGAAATAGAAAGGAAGGCTGCCAGCAAGGCCCAGTACTAACCAAAAAACAACCGTAATGACAAAACCATCCCGGGTCCGAAGATCACCCTGGTGGTTCATTACCGGTAACCAGATCAGAAAACCACTGACCAGAACCACACCAAACGCAATGATGAAGGTTTCATAGGCACCATCCTGGTATAACAGGGATACCATTGCCGAAGGTAACATGGTCAGGCTAAACAGCATTAAGAGCAGCCCGGTAATACGAATAATAATCCTGCTTTGCATGATGCCCCGATCAGAAGAAGGTCAGTCCAACCTGGAACAGCCGCTCAACATCTGGTGTCCGGCGCTTGTCAGTCAAAAACAGCATGACATGATCGTCAGGTTCTATCACCAGATCATCATGAGCAATAAATACCTGCTCTCCACGGGCTATAGCACCTATCGTACAACCCTCTGGCAGATCAATATCCTCAATCATTCGGCCCACCACTTTCGATGACTGTGCATCTCCATGAGCAATTGCTTCAATGGCTTCGGCAGCCCCCCGACGCAGTTTGTGGACGTTGACGATATCACCTCGGCGAACATGACTTAATAAGCCGCCAATCGTGGCTTGTGAAGGTGAAATCGCAACATCAATATCACCACCCTGCACCAGATCAACATATGCTGAATTATTAATCAGTGTCATGACTTTGCGGGCTCCAAGTCGCTTGGCCAACATTGATGCCATAATATTGGCTTCATCGTCATTGGTCAGAGCAATGAATACATCGGTGTCTTCGATATTTTCCTCCAACAAAAGCTCTTGATTGGAGGCATCACCCTGCAATACCAAAGCATAATCAAGATGTTCAGACAGCCACTGACAGCGCTCCTGACCACGATCAAAAATCTTTACGGCGTAGCGTTTTTCAATGGACTTGGCCAATCGATAGCCAATGTTGCCACCACCTGCAATCATAATGCGTGAATAGGCTTTTTCCTGGCGGCGCAGTTCACTCATGACTGCTCGGATATCATTGCGTGCGGCAATGAAGAATACTTCATCGTCTTCTTCAATAATGGTAGAGGCAACGGGAATAATGCTGCGATCTTTCCGGAAAATGGCAGCAACACGGGTGTCAACGGATGGCATGTGCTGACGCAGATAACGCAACTCCTGACCCACCAGTAAACCACCTTTAATCGCTTTCACCCCGACCAGCTGAATTTTACCTTCGACAAAATCCAGTACCTGCAAAGCGCCGGGGGTTTCGATCAGGCGGCGAATATAGTCACAAACGACCTGTTCAGGGCTAATCAAGACATCGACGGGAATCGCATCATTTTTAAATAGCTTTTCGCTGTTCTGCAGATAATCATTACTGCGAATACGGGCAATACGGGTAGGAGTACGATACAAAGAATATGAGACCTGACAGGCAATCATGTTGACCTCATCACTGCTGGTCACTGCAATCAGCATATCTGCGTCATCCGCACCGGCTTTTTCCAGTATTGAAGGCATAGATCCCATGCCGGTGACTGTCTGAATATCCAACCGGTCACTCAAGTCCCTGAGTTTGCTTTCCTTGTTATCCACCACTGTAATATCGTTGTCTTCGCTGGCAAGGTTCTCTGCCAGGGTGCTGCCAACTTGGCCAGCTCCCAATATAATTATTTTCATTCCAGCTCACTCTTCTTAAGCTTGGCATAGTAAAAGCCATCGTGGCCCTGAACTGCTGGCAATAACTGTCCTTGATATTCCATTAACAAATCGGGCAATGGCATAAGCGATGCGTCGCTCGTCTGTTCCAGAAACCATTCGACATTGTGCTGATTTTCTGCCTTCAGAATGGAACAGGTCGAGTACAACAGAATGCCGCCGGGTTTCAATAACTGCCAGAGTTTTTGCAGCATTCTGCGCTGAATTTGAACCAGTTCCTGGATATCAGACGCTGCTCGCAGCAGACGAATGTCTGGATGGCGACGGATCACTCCGGTGGCGGAACAAGGAACATCCAGTAATATTCGATCAAATGCCTGTTTATCCCACCACTGTTCAGTCTCACTCACATCAGCACAGACCAATTGTGCTGACATCTGCATACGCTGCAGATTTTCTTTGACTCGTTCGATCCGGGTTTCATCACTGTCGACAGCCACCAGATCAGTTACACCATGTTCGAGAATGTGAGTGGTTTTTCCACCCGGAGCACAACAGGCATCCAACACTCTATGGTCAGGGATTAACTCCAAAAGTCCTGCCGCCAATTGCGCTGCCTCATCCTGTACACTACAGGTACCGGCGGAAAAGCCTGGTAATGCCTGAACGGATACGGCTCCGATTAGCTTTATCCCCGTTTCAACTACAGAGCTTAGCTGGCCATCAATGCCTTCCTGTTGCAGTTTGTGGAGATAATCTTCTCGACTCCCCTGACTTAAGTTCACCCGGAGACTCATCGGCGCTCGTTGATTGGCAGCAACCATAATGGCTTCAGCCTGAACGGGCCAATCTTTTTGGAGACGTTTGGCAAGCCATCCGGGGTGAGCACTTACATACCTGATATCATTTGCCAGATCGGCCAATAAATCTTCGGGCTTGCTCTGCCACTGACGCAGAACGGCATTCACCAAACCTCGTGCCCAGGGCTTGCCAAGTCCAACTGTGCAGTTGACTGATTCCGAAATGGCGGCGTAATCAGGTGTGGATGGGTCATCAAGCTGAATTAGACCCAGCACCATCAGACACACAATATCTTCGTCTTTGCTTTTGATTTTCTTTTTCAGTAATCGATCCAGCACCGCCTGATATTTCAAATACCAGCGACAGCTTTCATAACACCAATGCCGGAGCGCGGACAGCTGATCTTCCTCACAAGCCTGCTCGGCCCGATTCAAGGCATCAGTAAGACTCCTGCCATCAACAGTTACGGTCGCAACCGTGCTCGCTATTATCTCTCGCAGACTGCTCATAATTGGAATGTCCGATGCTGCTCAAACCATTCACGTTTACCGTTGAGAATCTGAGCGACCGGCATGGCTTTTGATCCGGGTAATTGCATGATATTCAGCACCAGTTGCCCTTGACCGCATTGCACTTTGATAAAGTCCTTACCTATTTCCGTGATGTGACCAGGTGCCTGACCCGAATCCCCTTGTTCATAACCTGCCTGCCAGATACGAATAACCTGATCATCCAGTTTCGTGTGTGCCACCGGCCAGGGATTAAAACCTCTGATCAGCCGATCCAGTTGCGCGGCGGGCAGATGCCAATCGATTTTTCCTTCGTCCTTGCTTAATTTTTCGGCATAACAGGCCAGCGTATCATCCTGATGAACAGGGTTGATACGATTACTTGCTATATCGTTCAAAGCCTGCTGTAAACAAGGCTGGCCAATGGAGATTAATTTGTCGTGAAGAGATTCTCCGGTATCCACGGGTTCAATTACGCATTCTGCTTTTAACAGCATGTCGCCCGTATCGAGTCCAACGTCCATTTGCATAATCGTGACTCCGGTTCTGCTATCTCCGGCAATAATTGCACGCTGAATCGGCGCCGCGCCGCGCCAGCGAGGCAAAAGCGATGCATGCACGTTGATACAGCCATGCTTTGGGATGTCGAGTACCGCTTTTGGCAATATCAGCCCGTATGCCACAACTACCATCAGGTCCGCATTTAATCCAGCTAACTGCTGATGCTCGGATTCTGGTTTCAGGGAAGTTGGCTGAAAAACCGGAATATCATGTTCCATTGCCAGTTGTTTTACCGGACTGGCAGCCAGTTTTCTTCCGCGCCCGGCAGGTCGGTCTGGTTGTGTGTATACGGCAACCACTTCATGTTCAGTAGCTAAGACAGCTCGTAAGTGTTCTGCTGCAAAGCCCGGAGTACCCGCAAAAATAATACGCAAAAAAAATCTCCCAGTTCGATGATCAGCCCGAAGCTTTCGCTTTGGCCTCTTCACGATGTTTTTTCTCCAGCTTGGATTTAATCCGACTACGCTTGAGATTGGTTAGGTAGTCAACAAACAACTTTCCAGCCAGATGATCACATTCATGTTGTATGCAGATAGCCAATAGGTCATGGGCTTCAAATTCGAACGGTTCACCGTTTTTATCCAGTGCCTTGACTTTGATATGGTCATTGCGGGTGACTTTTTCATAGTACCCGGGCACGGACAAACAACCTTCCTGGTAGTCAATCGGTTCACCGATACATTCATACTCGGGATTTATCAACGCGTAGGGCTGATCCTGATCTTCCGAGACATCGACCACTATAATCCGCTCGTGAAAATCAATCTGTGTGGCCGCCAGCCCTATGCCCGGGGCGTCATACATGGTTTCAAACATATCTTCGATCAATTGCCGATGCGTATCGGTTACCTCGGTTACCGGTTTGGCCACCGTTCGCAATCGTGGATCGGGGAATTCTAAAATTTCTAATTTAGCCATAACAATTCAGTTTAAAATGTGCGGTTAGAGCATTGACTGCTAAGATAAAAGTTGAACTCCATTCCATTCTAGTAAGAGAATGGGCATAGAGTTATGCCGAAAGCCTATTATTTGCTGTAAGCTACTATATGGGTCCCGGGCGATTATTTCTAACCTCCCGGGGCAAACAGCCAAGCTAACCATGAATGATACAAGGGATTCCTGCCATGAGGAAATTGTGGATCGCTGTCATCGGACTATTATTCGCATCTGCTGTCTTTGCAGATGTCGTGAAATTGCGGCCAGATGTCCCGGAGCGATATGTAGTTAAAAAAGGGGATACCCTCTGGGGAATTTCTAATATGTTTTTAGAAGATCCTTGGTTGTGGCCCGAAATCTGGTATATCAATCCCCAAATTGAAAATCCTCACCTGATTTATCCGGGTGACGAGATCGGTTTTATCACTGTTGGTGGAGAGCGTAAGTTGACCATCGGACGACGCGGTGGAGCAGCTTCATCCGTGGTGGTGCAATCGGATAACACACCTAACGGAGTGGTTAAACTAAGACCTTCGGTCCGCGTAGAACCAATCGAGAGTGCCATTCCCGCTATTCCAAGAGAGTTCATCGACAGCTTCCTTTCAAGCAACCGTATTTTTGATCGTGAAGAACTAGCCGCCGCACCCTATATTCTGGGAGGTTTTGAGGGCCGCATAGTGCTGGGTGCCGGTGATATCATTTACGGTAGAGGTGATTTTGGTGAAGCACCCGCTCCAAGCTACCAGATTTATCGCCCGAACCCGACGCCCTATGTAGATCCCGAAACCTCAGAGATTCTGGGTTATGAAGGTCAGAGCATGGGCAATGCCACGTTTGAACGCAGTAATGACAACGATATTTCCACGTTGCAGATCCAGCGCTCTAATGAAAATGTTCGTATTGGTGATCGTCTTATGGTGGCCAGTAATGATTTGCTTGAAAGCACGTTTTACCCAAGCGCTCCCAAAGAATATGTCAGCGGTTCGATTCTGGCAGTTCTGCGAGGTGTCAGAGGTATTGGTCAGTACGACATTGTTGTCTTGAATCTTGGCGACCGGGAAGGTGTGAAAGCTGGCAATATCCTGCACGTTTGGCATCAGGGCGGCATGGTCAAGGACCCGATAACCAACAAACCAGCCAAGCTGCCAACCGAAAATGCTGGCATGTTGATGATATTCCGAACGTTTGAAAAATTGTCCTACGGCATCATACTTGAGGCCACCAGACCTTTGAGTATCGGTGACGAAACTAAAACTCCTGGATATTAATAAATAGAAAATAAAAGGCTCTCACTTCATGAGGGCCTTTTTTGTTTAAGGAACAAATACATGGATGTTATTCGCCTGAAAGCCTGGTTGGGCTTTAATCGTCTGGGCCTGTCCCCGATCAAACAGACTGCCGTTCTTAATTTTTACCCCTCCCCCTCAGAATTCCTGACTGAGAAATCAGACCGTCTACGTCAGGCCGGTTTTTCAGAACGAGTCATTGATAGCTGTCGACAATATCAGCAGCACGAAGCCGGCAGTTGGATCATGAACGGTATTGCCAATGATCTGAATTGGCTGGAGCTCAACTCAAATCATCACATACTGACACTCGAAAGTGATGATTATCCAGAACTGTTAAAACAAATCCCTGATCCTCCTCCGGTATTGTTTATCAAGGGTCACCCGGAACATCTACATCGTAATCAGATCGGTATCGTGGGCAGCCGCCATGCATCTGCTATCGGTTTGAAAAATGCAGATACCTTCGCTCGGGAATTATCCCGTTCAAACTGGCTTATCTGTAGTGGTCTGGCTATTGGAATCGACGGGGCTGCTCATAGCGGCTGTGCTGAATCCGGCTACCCGAGCATAGGAGTGTTAGGTTGTAGCGTGGATCAGGTTTACCCCAAGCGACATCGCATTTTATTTCAACAGATGAGTCAATGTGGCGCTATCGTATCCGAGTTTCCAATCGGTACTGCTGCCCTGGCCCGAAACTTTCCCAGACGAAACCGTATTATTTCTGGTCTAAGCAGAGGCATTTTGGTCATTGAGGCAGCTCCGGGCAGCGGCTCTCTAATTACCGCCGATCAGGCTATGGAACAAGGCCGGGAGGTCTTTGCTATCCCAGGTAATATTCATAATCCCCAAAGCCAGGGATGCAACCAGCTGATACAACAGGGAGCTAAACTTGTGTCTTCGGTAGAGGATATTCTGGTTGAATTCGGGCAAACCATCCAGGCAGCTAAAGCAGAAAAACCGGCGATATCTGATGATCCCATTCTGAATGCTGTTGATTATGAAATAACCTCTTTAGATCTCATTATCGCGAGGACGCAGCTTTCAGTTGCAGAACTCAGTGAAAAACTGCTCACTTTAGAGTTGGAAGGACTTATTCTGCAGTCACCCGGGGGATATTTAAGGCTTTGATTTTACGTTGCGCTTGCTTATAGTTCCGGGCTTATGAACGTACATATATCCAAAGCCATTCGGCATTTATCTCAAGGTCATGTTATTGCCTACCCAACCGAAGGTGTCTGGGGTTTGGGCTGTAATCCTTTCAATCGCCATGCTGTGCAACGGGTGCTGGATATTAAACATCGTCCAGAACACAAAGGATTAATACTGATCACGTCCAAAGTGGAGTACGTTAATCTCTGGTTGAATAATCTTCCGGAAGAAAACCGCCAGATTGTTCTGGCAAGTTGGCCAGGCCCTCACACTTGGGTATTCCCGGAAACTGGATTATTACCCAAATGGATCACCGGAAAACATACGTCGGTTGCCATTCGTGTTTCGGCACACCCATTAGTCAGAGCACTGTGCGATGCCTGGGGCGGGTTACTCGTATCCACATCCGCGAATGTTGCCACCAGACCGGCTGCAACCCGTCGAATCCAGGTTCAAAAAGCACTGGCCAAACAGATTGATTACATATTACCTGGAGAGACTTCTGGCCTAAACAAACCCAGCCAGATTCGCAATGCCCTGACGGGTGCCCAAATACGCTAACCCAAACCATGGGCCTTAATCCGTTATTAACGAAGAGAAATTTACAGTGAGTGATCGTTATTTAGTCATTGGCAATCCCGTGCATCAGAGCAAGTCGCCATTTATTCATGCTGAATTTGCGCAAATGTGCGGGCAGGATATCGTTTATGACCGCTATCTGGTCGAAGCGGATCAATTTGATCGGACCCTCATCGAGCTGTTTTCTCAAGACCTGAAAGGTGCCAATATTACAGTTCCATTTAAAGAAAATGCTTATCATCTGGCAGATGAACACAGCTTACGGGCAGCTACGGCCGGCGCAGCCAATACGTTAAAAAAACTGAGCAATGGTAAGTTGTATGCAGATAACACCGATGGTGCCGGATTGGTCAGAGATCTGACCACCAACCATCAAATTTCACTGAATGGTAAACGGATTCTGGTACTGGGAGCCGGTGGAGCAGTCAGAGGCGTGTTACATCCCGTGTTACAACAAGACCCTGAGCAAATTGTTATCTGCAATCGCACTGTTGAGAAAGCCACTCTGCTGGCTGATTTGTTTTCTGAGTATGGCAACATTGACAGCAGCCCTTATGAAGCCCTGAGCGGGCACTTTGACCTTATTATCAATGGAACATCAGCAAGTCTGCATGACAATGTTCCGCCCGTTCCAGAGACATTGATCCACCAAGACATCGTCTGCTATGACATGATGTATGGTTCCGGCAATACCCGATTTAATGCCTGGGCCATGTCTCTTGGCGCAGCGCAGTGTATCGACGGGCTCGGCATGCTGGTAGAACAAGCCGCCGAGTCGTTCCAGTTATGGCGTGAAGTAACGGTCACCGGCACCAACAGTGTTATTGATAAACTAAGAGCCAGCCTTTAAAGCTGGTTCAACAGAGTTTCAGCATCGCTGATTTCATACTGACCGGGGTCATCGATATTCAATTGCGTCACTACCCCATCTTTCACCAGCATTGAATAACGTTGCGAACGCATCCCCATACCACGGCTAGTCAAGTCGAGTTCCAGGCCTATTGCTTTGGTAAAAGATGCCGAACCATCCGCAAGCATCAACAATTTTTCGGCGTTCTGAGTTTCTTTCCAGTGTTTCATAACAAATGCATCATTCACTGACACACAAGCAACAGTATCGACACCTTTTTCTTTTAAACGGTCAAAGTTAACGACATAGCTCGGAACATGGGCTGCACTGCAAGTTGGGGTATAAGCACCGGGTACAGCAAATAGTGCAACTGTTTTACCGGAAAACACATCCTGAGTGGTATATTCTTTCATCCCCTCATTTTCAAGGACGTGAAAAGTAGCTTCTGGTAGTTGGTCACCTATGTTGATAGCCATGACTGGTTTCCTTTTTGATTAGAGAAAAGAAGTATGCGGTTCAAGCCTTGAGGCTTAAACAACACGATCTTTCTGGATAAATTTATAAACGCGAATAACCAAGTCTAGTTATAAGGTATATTATGAAAATCACAACTCTGTTAATAGATTTAGGCGGTGTTCTCGTCGACCTCCGCTGGCGAGAAAACGTGTCAGCGTTGTTACAACGTGACGTACCTTTTGAACAACTTCATCAAGCATGGATCAGTTCAAAAGCAGCTAAGGCCTTCGAGACCGGTCAGTCGGATTTCAATCAGTTTATCAGTCATTTTCAACAAGAGTTTAGCATCACCAAAAACGAACAAGAGATACAGAAAGACTTTATGCAAATGCTGGCCGGTCCAAAGGCCGGTGCCAAAGAAATTCTCACCGAATTAAAAAAACACTATCGTTTGGCGGTGTTGTCCAATACCAATCCACCACATATTTCAGAAGTCCGGGAAAATTACGGGTTATTGGAACATTTTGATGACATATTTTTGTCTTTTGAAATGGGGTGCATGAAGCCAGACCCGGAGATCTATCTGCGGGCCTTGGAGCACATGGCAGTAGAGCCTGGTGAGGTATGTTTTTTCGATGATGGTCTCATTAATGTCGAAGCAGCAAAGTCTCTTGGCATGCACAGTTTTCAGGTTTTCAGTCCCGAGGAAATTCAACAAAGTCTGCAAACTTTCAAATGACCAAAAACTGTTTTTACTAATCTAGTCTCCGTGGTTAAAAACCAAGCCAGTCGAATGACCGGAGTTTCATCCCGGTCATTGGAGTGATCAATCTGTCAATTCTGAATACGAAAGTGTGACTTTATTTCCTGCGTTGCCTGCAGCAATCCTTCAGGGGATTTTGCATGCTTATTAATATCATTTAAGTCGTAGACTTTGATATAACCGGGATAAAGTTCATTAACGGTACTATTTTCGATAATTGCAGTATTCACATAACTCTGTGCAATCAATGTCCTTTTATCAGGACTGAATAAACTGGCTCCCGTTGATATATCGGCATATGTGTTTTGACAACCAACTGTTTCTATTGCCAGTGTAGGGGAAATATCCTCATGAGTAGTTCGATGTTCAATTACTCCCTGTTTCCCTGGCCAATGAACGACCAGTGGAACCTGTAACTGGTAACGACTGAAATTACTGCCATGTCCCCAATAGTTTTTTCCAGATTCGTTGAATTCTTCACCATGATCTCCCGTGATAACCATAATGGTTTTATCCCACAGATCACGCTGTTCCAGTCCGTTTCGGATTTGTCCGACAAGCTGGTCAATAAAGTGACCGGCATTAAAGTATTGATTCAAATACGGTGTTGGATCTGTCGTATTGTCCACTTCTGAAACGTCAATCATCTCTGCTGGAAGAAACGGCTTTTCAAACCCTTCAGGAGTGAGATATCGGTAGTGAGTACTATTAAAGAATATGAAACTAAAAAATGGCTGCTTGGGATGACTGTCTATTGCCGACAACAGCTTAGGACCCAACCCCTGATCTCCTTCTGTTGAACTGCCTTCCTGATGATTCTGTATTGCTTTTATACCCTTAAAAAACAGATCCTGGGCTTTGGTGCGTACAATATTCTGGTTGGCCAGAATATAAAACTGATAATCCTTTTGCTTCAACGCACTGACCAACGCAGGTTCCGAGCCAGCTCCTAAAGCATCCTCCCAGTAAATTGCCGATGTGCCATACATCAAACTAAATAGGCCTTTATCAGTCACGTTTCCACCACTCAGGTGATGGGTAAACATCAAAGATTCTTTACCTATCTGATAGATATTAGGAACAATTTCCGGCTTTAATTGATCAAAGCGCCAGCTTTCTATAACGATATATACAATATTGTAGTCTTCGCTATGTTCTTGGCATTGAAGACGTGTTTTTGGGTAGTGGAATATCCCAGAGGACTTAACAGAAATATTCAAATTATCCTGACGCAGGGATTCATCAAGTAACCCCCATTTTTGAATGTCATCATTAGCAATTAACGGTTGATACCACGGAATAACCTGAGAAAAGGAAACAACCTCTCTCATGCTATGAGCATAGGCCCAGGCATGAATACATTGTCCTATCAAGGTACTGACAAACAATAGGCTCCAGAACGCTGCCGTCTTACCATTTGAAATAAACCTGGGGGCATACTGAGCTAAAGCAGTAAACAGTAGCAGGGTCACTAACAACGCGCCCACTCCGAGACCGACTGTTCCATATGAAACACCCAATCCGTCCATATCAATGAAGAACATCTTGATAAAGAACATGTCGAGATGAAAGCGGTATAACTGAAACACCTGACTATCAAGCAACAAGGTGAAATTCAGAGAGGTTAATATGATAACCAAAAGACCTTTGAACAACCGCGTGGGCAACCATGAAATTACAGTAAATATGATGAGCAGCACCAGGTGTAGCATATATGCCTGACCGGTGACCGCCAGAGGATAGTAGATCTGGCCGAGGTGAGTATCGGGGGTTGTTGCCATCATCGCATTGCGGGTGATTATCAACGAAACAAAGACGATACTGAATACACTGATCTTCAGAAAGAAAGCCAGATTACTCTTTACTATTTTCACCACAAATAAAGTCCTTCAAGAATATAAAAAGAACAATGGAATACTGACATCACAAGCAAACAGAAAAGCAATATAGGATAGGCTAAAGTCGTTTCGCTCAACAATATGAGTAGTTTGCTCGAAGCCATACAAATCGCCATTCAGCTTCTTATTTACATAGAAAAAAGCAGCCATAAGGCCGCTTTCTTTTTCTTCTGGGGAAACTTTCAAACTTAAACAGTTTAAAAATCCAGGTTCTCGACATCCAGAGCATTGGCTTCAATAAACGCTCTACGAGGCTCAACGTCATCCCCCATCAGAGTGTTAAATATCTGATCAGCGGCAATGGCATCTTTGATATTAACCTGCATCATCCTGCGAGTCTGCGGATCCATGGTTGTCTCCCATAGTTGATCCGGATTCATTTCTCCAAGACCTTTGTAGCGCTGGATCGTATAACCTCTCTTGGCTTCTTTCATTAACCATTCAAGAAGCTGTTTAAATGATTCTACCTGTTGGGTCTTTTCGCCTCGTTTAATATAGGCACCAGGCTCTATCAGTTTGTTAATCGCATTACCTAATTTGCAGATTTCTTCATAATCATGACCGGTCAGGAATCCGCGAGACATTGGATGGTCTGAACTCAGCCCATGAGCATGAACGCTGACAACGGGTAGGAATATGTGGCGTTCTGTATCTTCTTTCACACCACATTTGAAATGCATGGAATTTGTTGCCGCTTCTTCTTCCAACCAACTCTGTAGTTCTGACGTCCAGCTCTCAACAGCCTGACGATCGGTCAGATGCTCTTCTTTCAGCTGGGATATATATATAGTGCCTTCCAGTACCTCTGATGGATAAAGTCGCGACAATCGGTTAATAATATTCATCACCAGATTGTACTGATTGACCAAATTTTCCAGCGCAGTTTCCCGGATTGGCGGCGCATCCGGATTAACATAAAACTCTGCGTCAGTTATCGCCTGATTGATCATGTAAGTATCCAGAGCATGATCATCTTTCATGTAATGCTCGGTTTTCCCTTTCTTAATTTTATATAGCGGTGGTAACGCAATATAAACGTGACCATTTTCTATGATTTCCGGTAACTGACGGAAGAAGAAAGTAAGTAATAATGTTCTGATGTGCGAACCGTCAACATCAGCATCCGTCATAATGATGATTTGATGATATCTGAGTTTACTTATGTCATATTCATCTCGACCAATACCACAGCCTAATGCGGTAATCAGTGTCCCTACTTCTGCCGACTGAAGCATTTTATCAAAACGGGCTTTTTCCACGTTTAGAATTTTACCTTTGAGCGGCAGAATAGCCTGAGTCTTACGGTCACGGCCCTGTTTCGCCGAACCACCAGCGGAATCACCCTCCACAAGATATAATTCGGAAAGAGCGGGATCTTTTTCCTGACAGTCTGCAAGTTTTCCCGGTAAACCGGCGATATCCAACGCACCTTTACGACGGGTCATGTCCCTGGCTTTTCTCGCTGCCTCCCTTGCTCTGGCAGCATCAATCATTTTACCAACGATGATTTTTGAATCATTCGGGTTTTCCAGGAGATATTCGTTAAACCTTTCGCCCATTTCCTGTTCTACAGCTGCTTTTACTTCAGATGAAACCAGTTTGTCCTTGGTCTGCGAACTGAATTTAGGATCAGGAACCTTCACCGATACAATCGCAGCCAACCCTTCACGGGCATCATCACCAGATGTCACAACTTTTTGTTTTTTAAGGATATTTTCCTGCTGAATATAGCTGTTCAGTGTTCGCGTTAAAGCAGAGCGAAAGCCGGCAAGGTGCGTGCCGCCATCTCGTTGGGGAATATTATTGGTATAACAAAGAATGTTTTCCTGATAGCTGTCATTCCATTGCAGTGATACTTCAACTGTGATGCCATCTTCTCGCTCATTGGTAAAGTGAAATACTTTATTCAGAGTTTGTTTGTTTTGATTCAAATAGCCAACAAATGCTTCCAGACCACCTTCATATTTGAATTGTTCTTCTTTTCCAGTTCGTTCATCTCTCAGAATAATAGAGACACCGGAATTTAGAAATGATAGTTCCCGCAGTCTTTTGGCAAGAATATCCCAGTTAAACCCAATATTATTAAATGTCTGTTCAGAAGGTTTGAAGTGGATTGTTGTGCCAGTACTAGAGCTTTCCCCCACTATCTTTAAAGGCTCTTGAGGAACGCCATGTATATAAGTTTGCTCATGGACCTTACCATTTTTGCGAACAGTCAGTACCAACTCTTTAGAAAGAGCATTTACAACAGATACCCCTACTCCATGAAGTCCACCAGAAACTTTATAGGTATTGTCATCAAACTTACCACCGGCATGAAGTACGGTCATGATGACTTCTGCAGCAGAACGCCCCTCTTCAGCGTGGATATCAACGGGAATACCACGACCATCATCGACAACCGTAATAGACTCATCTGGATGAATGGTGACAATAATATCCTTACAATAACCAGCCAAAGCTTCATCAATAGAGTTGTCTACCACTTCAAAAACCATATGATGCAAGCCGGTACCATCATCAGTATCACCGATGTACATACCCGGTCTTTTCCTGACCGCATCCAACCCTTTTAGTACTTTGATGCTCGAGGAATCATATTCTTTATTCATCTAATTCTCCTGAGACCTGGCCGTGTTTCACGTGAAACATTTTAATTTGGTCTTTATTGTTCCAAAATTCCAGTAGTTCACCCGGTTCAACGCACGTTAAAAAAACCTGGGCATCCATCTGCTCTAAAATCTTACACACCCTGTGGGTGTGGTTGCTGTCCAGTTCCGCGGGTAGATCGTCCAACAGAAAAATACAGCGCTTATGTTCTTTAAATATTTGCAAATGCGCTCCCTGCGCAAGCTTCATAGCAATAACAACCAGTTTTTGCTGGCCTCGCGAAAGAATATCCGCAGCGTTGTGTTTACCTAATCTAATACGAATATCGGCTCTCTGGGGTCCGCTATGGGTAAAGCCTGTTTTTATATCTACATCCTCTGATGCAGTAAGGACATCCAAAAGGCTTCGGCTTTTATCCCATCCCCTATGATAAGAAAGGGAAAAATTGTCCAGATCAGTTAACTTCGCCAATATTTCTACAAACTGCTGTTTGAATCTTTCCAGATACTGTTGTCTATACTCATCCAATGTTTCAGCTGCGGATGCAAATTCTCTGGTCCAGGCGGACATCTGAATCGGGTCGGCTATTTTACCAGAACGCAGCAAACTATTCCGATTTTTAAGCGCTTTCTGCACACGTTGCCACACATTCAAAAACCCGTGTTCCACGTGAAACACACCCCAATCGAGAAACTGTCTTCTGACGGCGGGAGAACCTGTCAATAAGTCAAATGCCTGTGCATCAATGACTTGTACTGGAGATAGCTTGGCAAGTTCTGAAACGGCGGTTACTTTCTCACCGGCTATCTTTATTTGGTTTACACCGTCTATGGCCTTGGACACGCCGACATGGCTGTGAATTTCACCGATTTCACCGTATACGGTTAAGGCGTGCTGGCCTTGCTGAATAAGAGTACTGTTTTTTGAGGAGGTAGATCGAAAGGAGCGCCCATGAGTCAGTATATGGATGGATTCCAATACTGATGTCTTTCCGGAGCCGTTATCGCCGAAAACAACGTTTACAAAATAGGCAGGCTCCAATCTGGCATCGGATATATTACGAACTCCCTGAATATGAAGCCTGTGTATAGTCACTATCTAATTATGTTCATCAGAGCCGCATGGGCATCACAACGTAAAGGGAGCCTTTGTTCTCTGCATCATGAATCAATGTACTACTATTAGGATCAGACATAATCATTTGAACCTGATCACCATTGATAACATTGAAAACATCCAACAAATAATTCACGTTAAACCCTAGTTCCAGTCTTTCGCCGTCGTAGTCCACTGCCATATTTTCTTCGGCTTCTTCCTGCTCCGGATTATTGGCCAGAACCTGAAGGTTACCATCGTGTAAAATGATCCTGACACCACGATATTTCTCGTTAGATAAAATAGCAGCCCGTCCAAATATGGATTTGCACTCTGCCCGTTCTGCAACAATAACTTTATCACCACCTTTTGGTAACACCCGCTCATAGTCAGGAAACTTCCCGTCGACCAACTTTGAGGTGAAGGTAAAGCCTGGCGTTTTTACCCGAACATGATTGCTGCCAATAGAAACCTGTACTTCACCAGTTCCCTCGCCCAATAGTCGGGCTAATTCCAGTATCCCTTTGCGAGGAATAATGACCTGCCGGCGACCTTCCGTAACCACATCCATTTCCACAGAGCTCATCGCCAGCCGGTGGCCATCGGTAGCGACAGTTCGCATATGGCCCTGATATATCTCAAGCAGCATACCGTTTAAATAGTAACGAACGTCCTGCTGAGCCATCGCGAACGACGTTGCATCGATAAGCCCTTTCAATACCTGCTGATCAACGCCAAAGGTCAGATTGTCTTGTTCATCTTCAACATTCGGAAATTCTGAAGCCGGTAGTGTGGACAAAGTAAAACGACTTCTACCACTGGTAACGATGACCCGACTTTCATCGGTTGAAAACGTAATCATTGCGTCATCTGGTAGTGACTTAACAATATCCATCAATTTTTTGGCTGGAATTGTCACTTCACCATCAGAAGCCGGCCCATCGATAGATAACCTGCCAATAAGTTCGACTTCTAAATCTGTTCCGGTTAATGAAATCTGATTATTTTCCAAAACCACCAACAAATTCGATAAAACAGGTAAAGTTTGCCGACGCTCAACGACACCGGAAACAAGTTGCAAAGGTCTGATCAAAGCATCCCTTGGCACCGAAAATTTAATCATCCTATTTCTCACTTATTGGGTAAAAATCTTATTAATTGAAAAGGGCCGCCGAATATGCTGAATTTTATCAGGTTGTCAGAGTCCTTAGAAGGTTGTCGTAGTCCTCTCTGATATCCAAATCTTTCTCACGCAAGTCCTTTATTTTACGGCACGCATGCAACACGGTTGTATGGTCCCGACCGCCAAAAGCATCACCAATTTCGGGCAAACTATGGTTCGTCAGTTCCTTTGCCAGAGCCATCGCTATCTGCCGGGGTCTTGCCACACTTCTGGATCGACGCTTGGAATTCAAATCACCAACTTTGATTTTAAAATACTCAGATACCGTGCGCTGAATGTTTTCTATGCTGACTTGTTTCTTTTGCAGATCCAGCAAGTCACGTAGGGAATCTTTGACTAATTGGACAGAAATTTGAGCACCCGTGAAATGGGCATTGGCAACGACTCGTTTTAACGCCCCTTCAAGCTCCCTGACATTTGAACGGACCAATTGAGCGATAAAAAATCCCGCATCCTGTGGCAAATGAATACCGGTTTCATCTGCTTTTTTCATCAGGATGGCAACTCGCGTCTCCAAATCAGGCGGCTCGACCTGAACGGTCAATCCCCAGCTGAAGCGACTTTTTAGTCTGTCTTCCACTCCAGTAATTTCTTTATGGAAGCGATCGCAAGTTAAAATAACCTGCTGATTCCCCTCAAGCAACGCATTAAATGTATGGAAAAATTCCTCCTGAGAACGATCCTTACCAGCAAAAAACTGTATGTCGTCAATCAAAAGTGCATCCAAACTGCGATAAAAACGCTTAAATTCATTAATCGCATTTCTCTGTAGTGCCTTAACCATATCCTGAACAAAGGTCTCAGAAGGCAAATACATCACCCTCGCATTAGGGTTTTTTCTTAAAATACTATGCCCAACAGCCTGCATAAGGTGAGTCTTTCCAAGTCCCACCCCGCCATATATAAACAGTGGGTTGTATGCACCACCAGCATTCTCAGCTACCTGTTGTGCTGCGGCCAACGCCAACTGATTGGACTTACCCTCAACGAAATACTCAAAGGTGTAGTGAGGACTCAGATAGTTCTCCAGCGGTGCAGCACTATCTTCCAGTGAATGAGAAGCAGGAGAATACTCCCTGGAGGCAGAGGTTTCATTGTTACCAATATCGATAACACGGGTAGACTGAGAGGCTGATGATTCAGGGTAATACTGAGCTTTACTATTATCAGTCGAAACAGGGGCTCCTGATCGCATATAACCACTGGCCGGTGAGTTAAAACTGGTCATGGCCGCTTCTTTTCTCTGACCAATAACCACCTTTATATCTGATCTTCCCAATCCACTAAGGATGGCCATGATCTGATCAAGATACTTTTCTTTCACCCAATCCATCACAAACCGATTGGGAGCACTCAGAATAACTTCCTGATCATTCTCAACGACCTGTAATGGTCTAATCCAGGTATTAAACTGCTGACTGGGTATTTCTATCTCCAGCTCATTTAAACATTGTTGCCAAACAGTCTCAGACACTATCAGTCCTGCTACAAAACCATAAATGGATGCTTAAAAACCGAACAAAAAGGAATATTTTGAAACACTTCAGAAGCAAGAACATCTATTTTAGTGTTCAGCGCAATAATTATCCACATCGAAAGCCAAAAGATATCCACAATTTCAAAAAATATTTTTTCCCTTATTTTTTAATGGTTTAAAAAATTTATTTAATAGTTTTCCTCAATGTTATCCAATGAATACCAAAAAAAAACAATACCATGTGGATAAATACAGGTACAAAACGCTGGAAAACCTGAGTGCAAACATCTGGATAACTTTTCTGTGGATAAATACCCATTTTATACCCACCTTATTCAAGGTTTTCAGCAAGATACCCAACTGTAATCAACAGACTTTAATTTTATATAAATCATTGTTTTTATTGGATTTTTTTAACTTATCAACACAAACGGCGGTTGCTAATTACTATAACAATCATAAAAAACAAAAAAAAATATAAACAATATATCTAAATACTTTTTTAGATTTCTCATACGCGAACTACCTAAAAACCATCCTCAAATGGACGTTGTAACCCACCGGAAAACTCTATAGAATCCGCCGTCCTAATTCAGGGCTACAGTCCTACATCTAAGTACTCGGTGGATAGTGATGAAAAGAACATTTCAACCTAGCAATCTGAAGCGTAAGCGTACTCACGGTTTCCGTGCTCGTATGGCTACTGCCAATGGTCGTCAAATCTTGGCCCGTCGTCGTGCCAAGGGTCGTAAGGTTTTATCTGCCTGATTCATTCAGCTGATAGCCGATATGGGATCCTACGAATTTACCCGACAGCAACGTCTTCTGACAGCCAAGGATTTTCGTAGGGTCTTCGATCTCACCCAATCTCGAGCAGCCTGCCCAGAACTCCTTTTTCTAGCCAGAACAAATGACCTTCCTGCCAATCGTCTGGGTTTTATTATTGCCAAAAAGAATGTCAAACGCGCTGTTAACCGAAATTTAATCAAACGCATTATTCGCGAAGAATTCCGATTAAAACCTCACTCTCCTAAATCAATCGATATTGTAGTACTGGCCCGTAAAGGCGCTGATAAACTCGATCGAAAAGCAATTCATAATATCACCCGTAAGATGTTCAAGAAGCTCGATCGACGGCTTCAGGAATCGGCTGCTTAACCCTGTCTCAACAGTGGTAAAAATAAGCCCCAGAAGGTAGGATTACGCCCACTTTTTTGCCCACCGAAAATAGGTTTTTAAATCGAATGGAAAATGTCAGACGTTATGCTCTGTATGTTGCTCTCGCTGTAGTTTCTTATTTGTTGCTACAGGCCTGGAATACAGACTACGGCCAAACGATCAATACAGCTCCTCAGCAACAGTCTCAGCTGCCCTCATCAGTCCCTGATGCACCCGGCAGTACCATGAACTCGACCACCGATGCTGATGAAGTACCTCCTGTCGGGCAAAGTACGTCTGTGCAGCCAACCGCAACGGAAAGTACTGGTTCAAATCGCTATGTTCACGTTAAGACAGATGTTCTGGAGCTTAATATTGATCTCAATGGTGGCGATATTGAATATCTGGCGTTGCCTAAATATCCACAATCGCTGGAAACTCCGGATGTTCCATTTATTTTGCTCGAAGATGATTCAACCCGGAAATTTGTGGTTAAAAGTGGCTTGTTCTTAGGAACACACTCTGAAGGTCGTGGTGAATTTACGTCATCTTCCAGCAATTACACCATGACAGGGGAATCCCTCGATGTTGTATTGTCGTATACCGCCAATGACATCACCTACGATAAAATCTTCCACTTTCGCAAGGGTGACTACCTGTTTGATGTTTCCTATCGCCTGACCAACAATTCCGATAAACCATGGGAAGGTTCTTTTTACGGTGAGATTAACCGCGATAAAAGCGCTGATCCAAGTGCTTCCAAAGGAATGAGCTTCTCTTCGGTGCTGGCGTTTGCATGGACAACCCCGGATACCCGTTATGAAAAAGTGAAGTTCGGTGATATTGATGATGGTGTTGCACATTTGAAAAATGAGGGTGGTTGGGTTGCCTTCCTGCAGCATTATTTTCTGACAGCATGGATTCCCGGCAAGCAGGATTCCAATACTTACTACTTTAACAAGACTTCCGATAATCGTTACCGTGGTGGTTTTACCGGCCCAACCGTGTCTGTGGCACCGGGAGCAACAGGTGAACTGACTGCCAGCATCTATTCAGGTCCAAAGATTCAGCAGCACCTTCGTCAGGTTGCAGATCATCTTGAGCTCAGCGTGGATTACAGTTGGTTGTGGTGGGCAGCTCAGCCAATTTTCTGGTTGTTGACAAAAATTCAGTCCGTGGTCATTAACTGGGGCTGGTCGATCATTCTGCTGACAATCTGTATTAAAGGTCTGTTTTATCCTTTGACCGCTTCCAGCTATCGCAGCATGGCAAAGATGAAGAAATTTGCTCCAAAGATGCAGGAACTGCGTGAGCAGTATGGCGAAGACCGCCAGAAAATGAGTCAGGAACTCATGAAGCTGTATCAGAAAGAGAAAATCAATCCATTAGGTGGGTGTTTGCCCATGGTGGTTCAGATGCCGGTGTTCATGGCTCTGTACTGGGTACTTCAGGAAGCCGTTGAATTAAGACAGTCGCCGTGGATTTTCTGGATCCATGACCTGTCACTCAAAGACCCCTACTTCATTCTGCCAATTTTGATGGCTGGTTCCATGTTCCTGCAAATGCAGATGACCACTCAGGCTAACATGGACCCTATGCAGGCTAAAATGATGAAAATGATGCCATTGGTGTTCGGTGTCATGTTCCTGTGGTTCCCATCTGGTCTGGTACTGTATTGGTTGGTGAATAACCTGATTACCATTGCCCAGCAGTGGTACATTAACCATCAGATAGCCAAAGCAGACAGTAAGAAGGCTACCAGTTAATCACTAAATGCACGAAAATCTAAAGGCCCGTTAAGGGCCTTTGTTGTTTCTGGAGTACGGTTATGAGTCAAGGTGACACTATCGTTGCCATCGCAACGGCCACAGGTCGTGCAGGTGTTGGAATCATTCGCGTTTCCGGGCCTCACGCAGCGTCTATCAGTCGACAGTTGACTGGTCGTGAGCTAACCCCTCGCTATGCCCACTATGGCCCTGTACGGGATCATCAGCAGGGATTGCTGGATGAAGGAATCTCCCTACTGTTTCCGGGTCCCAACTCATTTACCGGTGAAGACGTTTACGAATTTCAGGGGCACGGTGGACCGGTGATTCTGGATTTGGTAATGCAACAGATACTGGCGTTGGGTGCCAGACTGGCACGTCCTGGTGAGTTCTCCGAGCGGGCTTTTCTGAATGACAAACTCGATCTGGCTCAGGCAGAAGCCATTGCGGATCTGATTGATTCGGTTTCCGAACAGGCTGCTCGCAGTGCTCTTCGTTCCCTGCAGGGAGAGTTTTCAAATCGCATTAATGTGTTGGTTGAAGCACTGATTCAGTTACGCATCTATGTTGAAGCGGCGATTGACTTTCCGGAAGAAGAAATAGATTTCTTAGCGGATGGCAAAGTAACGGGTGATCTCGATGACATCATCAACCGTCTCAATGAAGTGTTTACGGAAGCCAATCGCGGCGCGTTGATGCGCGATGGCATGAAAGTGGTCATTGCCGGGCGACCAAATGCCGGAAAATCGAGCCTGCTGAATGCTCTGGCCGGTCAGGAACGGGCTATCGTTACCGATATTGCCGGCACCACTCGCGACGTACTCAAAGAACACATCCACATTGACGGGATGCCACTACATATTATCGACACTGCTGGGTTACGTGATGCACCTGATGAAGTCGAAAAAATAGGTATTGAAAGAGCCTGGCGGGAAATTACCGAAGCTGATCTGGTGTTGTTGATGGTTGATTCCACCGAAACCCCGGAAACAGAGCCTATGAAAATCTGGCCGGACTTCATTGATCGATTGCCCAAAAACGAACGGGTAACAGTGGTCCGCAATAAATGCGATCTGAGCAACGAAATTCCGGGACTGGAAAGTAACGGTAATACTGCTGTGATTCGTATTTCCGCCAAAACCCAGTCTGGTATTGAAGCCTTAAGAACTCATCTTAAGACTATCATGGGCTATGATGCTGGTAATGAAGGTTCATTTATGGCCCGTCGTCGTCATCTTGATGCACTCGAACGTGCCCGTACAAGTCTTGCAAATGGGCGCTACCAACTGTTGGATTCCGGTGCTGGAGAACTACTTGCTGAGGACCTTCGTGATGCCCAAAATGCCTTGGGTGAAATTACCGGTGCATTCAGCAGCGATGATTTGCTTGGCAGGATTTTTTCGAGTTTTTGTATTGGTAAATAGAAAAGTCAATTAAACCCATTAACCAGAATGATACGTTCTATGAGCTTATCAGTACAAAACGTCTACAGACTTTAAGCCAGGGCCCCTGGTGGTTTTTATGAATAGTTCTATTTTGTTTTCATGATAAATTTATTGGTTTTAAATATATTGATCAGAAAGTATTCCAAAAATAAAAATGTATCATTTTTGCCTTTTAGTAAATTAATTATTCTATTTATAAATAAAGTTCAACCAAGTTCATATCTTTAAATTGGCTATCGCATATATCATGTTGTTAGCCGTAGCCTTTTCCATTAGCGTTTTCTTTGGTTTTATATCCGTGTGTTTTGGATTGTTATTTATTCTGCCAACTACTAAATCCCCATCATTTGTCATGTTAAGTTCCGTGCACAATTGTTGTGTATTGGTTGGGCAGAGAAATTCTGTCTCTATTGGCTTGAAAACTGACAAAATCCACCAATATAGTCGCACCGGTAGTCACGGTAATAAGCGCTGACCACGCATATACGGTGAACAATGTTCTTTCATTTCCACAGGAGTAGAATCCATGCTGTTTGAGAAGCTCAATTGGCGCTATGCCACCAAAAAAATGGACCCGAGCAAACCGGTTCCACAGGAAAAGGTTGATAACATACTGGAAGCAGTACGCCTTGCCCCAACTTCCAGCGGCTTGCAGCCATTTGAAGTCATTGTAATCAAGAACAAAGAGATCAAAGAAAAAATCAGAGCAATTGCCTGGGATCAGAGCCAGGTAACGGATTGTTCTCACCTGGTGGTATTTGCGGCCTGGGATAATTACACCGAAGAACGCATCAACATGATGTTTGATCTGGTTAATGAAGAACGTGGTTTCACGAACGAAGGATGGGAGGCTTACCGCCAGAAACTATTAGCTGGTTATCCTCCAAGGGATCCAGAAGAGAACTTTGAACATGCCGCGCGTCAGGCTTATATTGGTCTTGGTCTAGCGTTGACAGCTGCTGCATTTGAAGGTGTCGATTCTACACCGATGGAAGGTTTCGATCCTGCCATGCTCGATGAAATTCTAAACCTTAAAGAACGTCACCTGAGATCTGTCGCGATTATGCCGTTGGGATATCGAGACTCCGATAATGATTGGTTGGTTAATCTGAAAAAGGTTCGGCGGCCAAAAGAAAGTTTTATCTCCGAAATTGATTGATGTAATGTCAAAATTTATTTTCTGATTTGCAAACAGGCTATTGATTTGACATCAGTAGCCTTCCCCACCTAACTGTTTGATTGCCTGAACCTTTTAACCTGTCGTTGTTTTGATCCATTCGTAATGTGTCTGGTTGCCTGACTTCTGAATAATACTCAGCATTCTTCCAAACTCCCTATGATTTTAGGCTGTTCGGTCAGTTATTATGATACTTTGGTGGCAAAATCCTTATTTTGTGCACCAAACAGCCTTAAAAATGCCATATGCTAACAAAATAAAACTGAGTTTTTCCTCTGATGATGAGCGTTGGTATTCGCAAGAAAGTCTTTTTAACCATTCTGGCAGCTAATCTGGTATTGGCTGGTGCTTTCCTGTTGGCAAACTGGTGGTCTTTGAATCATAGCTTTCTGAGCTACTTAAATCGTATTGAGAACAGGCATCTGGCTCCAGTTATCACAAACTTGAGGGAACATTTTCTAAGGGATGGAGATTGGCATGAATTGATCGCATCCGACGAAGCCTGGAAAAATTTTGTACGTTCTGCCCTCGTTTTTGATAACTATGAACGAAATGTTCTACCTGGGAATGAAACGCCACGGGGACCAAGGCACTGGGACATTGAACGCCCGTTTAATCCAGGATCGATGCCTGGTAACCTCAAACCGCCGCAGGATTTGTCCCGGCGCCTGATACTGACCGATTCTGACAAACACACACTGCACGGACTGCAACCCAATGATGGTAGCAAGATCGTATGGTTGCCAATTAGAAATGATGACAAAGTTTTAGGCTATCTTGGGGCCATCCAACACAACGCCATCAGCGATGACTTGGATTTGTTGTTCATTAAACAACGAAATGCTCAGACACTCTGGATTCTACTGGCTGCCGGGTTGGTTTCCCTCCTGTTTGCGGTGCCGTTTGCAAATCGATTACTAAAGCCGATTGAGGATGTTCAAAAGGCAATAAGGACGCTGGCAGACGGTCACTTCGATATATCCCTGAATACGAATCGTAGTGATGAACTGGGGCAGCTGGCGAGGGATTTTAACCGGCTTGCAAAAACGCTCAGTCAGAATCTCAGTGCCAGACAAAAATGGGTGGCTGATATTTCTCATGAATTGCGAACACCGGTTGCCTTATTACAAGCTGAACTCGAAGCGATGATGGACGGCGTGCGTGATGTCGATGAAGCATCTTTGGTTTCCCTGAGAGAAGAAGTCATACGGCTGTCGTTTTTAATTAATGATCTTCATGAACTGTCGATGTCCGACGCTGGAGCGCTTGCCTATAACATGCAGCGCTGCAATATAGTGGAAGTTCTGGAGGAAAATCTGGAAGCCGTGGCGGAGGACATTAGTGTTTCCCTTGAACTTCAAGCTCAAGCTGACCAGTATGAGATTAATGGTGATGAGAGAAGACTGTCACAGTTGGTTCGCAATTTGATCAGCAATACCAATAAATATACCGATTACCCTGGCACTCTGTTGGTCAGAATCAGTAAGTTGAATCATATCGTGGTAATTGACTGGATGGATTCGAAGCCCGGTGTGCCAGAAGCTGCTCTACAACATATTTTTGATCGTTTATACCGTGTCGATTCCTCACGAAACCGGGCAACGGGAGGCAGTGGGCTGGGGTTATCCTTAGTTAAGAATATTGTTGCAGCCCACAATGGTATTATTACGGCCAGACGCTCGGAGTATGGTGGTTTATGGGTACAGATCCAGTTTCCGGAGTACGGATTATGAATATTCTCATTGTTGAAGATGAAGTTAAGCTGGCGGAAATCGAACGGGATTATCTGATTCAGTCCGGTTATAACGTGGCGCTGTTGCATCGCGGGGATGAAGTAGCAGAATGGTTGCAGACCAATACAGTCGATCTAGTTGTATTGGATATTATGCTGCCAGGACTCGATGGTATGGAAATATGCCGTGAAATAAGAAAAAAAGATGACAATATGGCAATTATCATGGCAACAGCAAGAGTTGATGAAATAGACCGTCTGCTGGGGCTAGAGCTTGGTGCCGACGATTATCTGTGTAAACCATTTAGTCCGAGAGAGTTGGTTGCCAGAGTTAAAGCAGTATTAAGGCGTTATCGACTTAACCAGGGAAATCAGGGAGTGGATAATGCCGTTGATCTCATTCTGCTGGATCAGACCAATTGCGTAAAATATAAAGAGCAGGTGATTGAACTGACATCGGTGGAGTTTCAATTGTTGAATGCATTAAAGCAGAAAGCAGGAAAAATCCTCTCCCGAGATCAGTTAATGAATTTAATGTATCAGGATAACCGTATCGTCAATGATCGTACCATTGACAGCCACATTAAGAAGTTAAGAAAAAAAATTCAGGTGCTCGATGAAAGTCGTGAATTTGTCCGGTCTGTTTATGGTGCTGGTTATAAATACGAATAATTCAAAAAATATAGGAACAGAATGGGTGTGAAAAATTTCTGGCTTTGTTTCAAGATAATTTTGTGGCCTGTTGTTATCATGACGGTTATGTATTTTGCCAATGCTTCCACCGGGTATCGGTTATTAAAATATGGCGTTGTGCCTCGCGTGCTCGACAGTCTTCCAAATATTTATCTCATGCCGTTTTTACATGGCAGTTTTCAACATCTCAGTAACAATCTGATCGGTTTCATCATTTTCAGTGCATTATGCATATTGCGAGGTGTCAAACTGTATCTGTGGAGCAGTTTTTTTATTATTACCGTCAGTGGTTTACTGGTCTGGTTGTTTGGTCGTCCTGCTGTTCACATTGGTGCCAGTGGCTGGATATTCGGCCTTTGGAGTCTGAGTATTATGCTGGCGCTATTTAACCGTAGCTTCGTCAATATCGTCATAGCCCTGATCGTGGTGTTTTTATATGGAGGTATGATCTACGGAGTATTACCAAACAATCCTTCGGTATCGTTTGAGGCACATCTTTTTGGCGCATTGGCTGGAGCCATCGCGGCTTGGTTGAGCGTCGCTATTGGCAAGTCCAGACGCAGAAAGTGAAGTCTGTTACTTAAAAAAAATTCTGTGATGTCACAATCAGACATTCTATTTCGTCATGTTCGGGTAACACTAACCCATCACATCAAATGATGTGTCTTTCACAGGAAATATTCGAATATGAACGATCTATCAAACACTTCCCGCCCTTTGCATTATCATACTGAAATTGCCGACATTGTTGCCCGCATGGTCGAGCTACAACAGGCCATTGATAACCATATTCAGGATACGCCGTTGCGGCATCTGGCGGTACTTAGAGCATCGCAAATCAATCGCTGTGGTTTTTGCGTCGACATGCACACCCGTGAAGCGAGAAAAGACGGCGAGAGCAATCAACGTCTCGATCATTTGATTGTCTGGAACCAGACTGGTGACTTCAGCGAGGCGGAAAAAGCCATATTGGCGTGGGTGGAAGCCCTGACAACCGTACGGGATGACACGGATTACTCTGCTTTGCGTGAAACCTTGAGACATTATTACTCTGATCAGGAAATCTGTGCTTACAGTGCCGTGATCGGCATGATTAACTTCTGGAACCGCATGCAGATATCGGGACACTGATATGGATAAAGGGCAATTGTTTGAGGAGCATCGCAGTCGCCTGAAAGGGCTGGCGTATCGGATGTTGGGTTCTTATGCTGACTCGGAAGATGCAGTGCAGGATACCTTTATACGCTGGTGTCGTGAGGATATCGACCATATTGAAAACCCTATCGCCTGGCTAACCACGGTATGCAGTCGAATCTGTATGGATATGCTAAAGGCGCCTCATAACAGCAGAGTCGACTATGTCGGACCCTGGTTACCTGAACCCATTTATACGGCCGAAGAACATACTGTCGAGGAGGAAGTTATGTTGGCTTCCTCATTATCCATGGCATTTCTGTTGCTGCTGGAACGATTGACTCCAAAACAACGCGCCGCATATTTGTTAAAGGAAGTGTTTAATCATTCCTACACCGATGTTGCTGCCATTCTGGCAACCAGTGAAAGTACCTGTCGAAAGCTGGTTTCCAGAGCCAATGCGGCTATCGGTCAGGACAACAACCGTTATCAAATGCCTCCTGAACGGCAGCAAATACTGCTGGAAGCATTTCAACAGGCAATGAATGGTCAGCAGCTGGAGCACTTTACCCGGTTATTGGCAGAAGATGTGCAGTTGACATCAGATGGTGGTGGCAAAGTTTTGGCCGTATTACGGATATTGTCCGGGCGTCAAAGGGTGCTGGATTTTTTCAGTACAATACAGCGTCAAGGCTGGTGGCAACAGCTGCAGTGGCAACACGTGCCAATAAATGGCGTCAAAGGGATTTTAATGAAGCATCAGGGAAAAATTATTAATACAGTAACTTTTGGGTTTAATGAGCAGGGTCAGATCAGCCGGATATTCATTGTTCGTAACCCCGACAAGCTGTCAGCTGTAAAAAAGATGGCATCACTTCATTAGGTAGATGAAAAACGGAATCTTAACAGGTTATCAGTCCGGCGTGTTTAATTGCCGGACTGATAGAGGCAGATTGGTGTGGGCGTTATGACATAAAGGCATTATCTGCATCGCGGCGTTCTTCATCCCGAAGGGTCAGAACTTCAAAACCATCATGGGTTACTGCAATGGTATGTTCCCATTGGGCTGATAATTTCTGATCGCGGGTTACAACGACTGTCCAGCCATTTTTCTGAGCCAACGAACGGGTTTTATGTGTACCCTGGTTGATCATGGGCTCTATCGTAAAGGTCATACCCTCACGTAATTCAACATCGACACTGGCTTCAAAATAATGGAATACGTGCGGATCTTCATGCATTTCACGGCCAATACCATGACCAGTGTAGTCGCGTACAATGCTATAACCGCGAGGCTTGATGAATTTTTGAATGGCGCGACCGACCTCACACAATTTGACACCAGGGCGGACAACTTTAATACCTTCCCATAAAGCCTGATACGTCACATCAATTAATTCTTTAGCTTCAGTGCTGACCGTTCCCACGCAGTACATTTTGCTGGAATCAGCGATAAAACCATTCTTTTCAAGTGTGATATCGCAGTTGATAATATCGCCATCTTTGAGGATATCGTGAGCATCCGGCATTCCGTGACAAATCACTTCATTAATGGAGGTATTCAAAGTAAACGGAAAACCATATTGACCTTTGCTGGCAGGTCTGGCGTGCAGAGTATTAACGATGAAGTCCTCTACTTTGGCATCGATATCCAGTGTTGAGATACCAGGACGAATAAAATCATTCAGCATTTCAAAGACTTGTGCCAGTAGTCGACCGGATTCCCGCATCAATTGCATTTCTGAGTCATCTTTTAAATGAATCATGCTGACACCGCCTTTTGACTCAGGCTGTATACGGAGATGTCTGGATTTTCCATCAACATGGCCACCAGTTCGGTATATCCCAGAGTTGGATTAAACTCGGCCAGCATGCCGATTTTGATCCAATGCTCGGCTTGAGCGTTGATGGAGCGTGACATGACTTTACTGCTCAGTCGCAACTCGCCATGCAATTCCTCAGATATTTTTAAAATTCCCATTCAGTTCTCTCCTCCGTTTCTGGGTTTGATAAGCATATTGTATATGAATCATATATAAAACATATATTTTAAATGATAATTAATATCATTTTCCTATGGCGAAGATAAATACTGTCAATTGGCGCGTGATGCTTTCAGGTTTTAGGATGGACATACAAAATAAAGAACTGATTAGCGAGGAACGATATGAAAACTCTGACATTTGCAATGACGCATTTTACGGTGGCTTTTACGGTGGCGTACATACTGTCCGGTAGCTTGTTGGTCGGAGGTGTCATCGCTCTGGTAGAACCGGCAGTCAATACTGTGGCGTATACTATTCATGAGCGAATCTGGGAAAACCTGCGGCTGAAAAGGCAGCAGCAGGCCGGTCATAATGAAGTAATTACAGCCTGAAGATGAGGAATGGAGATGTTCAGTGACAACAGCTTGAGAAAAATGGATCCAGCTATGAGCCTGAGTCTGATTAATATGAAACTACGGGACCAGTTTTCATCGCTGACAGAATTTATGAACTACTACGATTTATCTGCAGCGCTTATGGATGAGCTACAACAGACCCATGGCTGGCACTACGATGCTGACAACAATCAGCTCAAAGAAAATGGCTGATCAGAACCGTTTATTTATCCGACGGGATCGTTGAATAGGAGAAGGCTACTTGGTTTCTGCCAGATTCCTTGGCTTTATAAAGCGATTGATCAGCTTTTAAAATAACACCTTTCAAAGTATTGGCTTCTTCAGAACTCGCGATACCAATACTCGCAGTGACTTTTCCAACGTGTCCCAGATCAAGCGTCTCGATCACCTTGCGCAGTCTTTCAGCAAATCCAACAGCATTTTTTAGGTCGAGTCGTGTGGTAATTACCATAAATTCTTCGCCTCCCCAGCGACCCAGTACATCATCCGGGCGGGTGCACTTGTTTATAGCAGCCGCTATTTTAGCGAGTACCTCATCCCCGACCAAGTGACCAAACTGATCGTTAATACGTTTGAAGTGATCAATATCGATCATAAAAATCGCATAAGGCAACGGATTTTTTCGCCAGGTAGTGCGTAGTTTATCTAGATTGAGTTCAAGACCACGCCGGTTGAAAATACCGGTCAATTCATCAGTCAGGGCAAATTTTTCCATAGTTTTGGCCCGTATTTGTGCCTCATGCGTGGTTGCTCGAAGTTTAATAATGGACCACAGTATCATGATGTAACTGAAATGGGCGGTCGCAATATTGGTGACCAAAGGCCAGGTTTGTTCAAATTTCAGGTGGTGACTCAAAGCCAGATATTCACCGATTAACAAAGAAAAATAAGAAATTGCAGAGGCAATCAATGCTTCCCTAATGCGCAAAAACAAAAATGCAATCACGTATATCAGTGGTAACCACTGCATTGCTGTAGTCGCAGAATAATAATTTTCGAAATTGATTTTCTGAAAACTTTCCCAGATATTTATCAGAATCAAATAGATAGAGGCCACTGCAAATGCGCCGGTCCTTACCACAATGTCCATGCGATCACTGACATAACTCAAACCAATTAGAAACAGCAGAGCGGCGATGCAGAGTGGGTAAGCAATGGCATCAAATTTGTTTATCAAGTCTGCATTGGTTTCGCCAATCCAGACTCCGACAAATACCAGACAACCAGTGCCGATGATACGCCGGGTTAAGGAGATATCGAGAGTTGAATCCAAATCCAGTATAGAAAACTTTGGGGTATCTTCTTCCATTAGATTATTTCTCAAAGCAATGTGAGATGTCATAAACAGACTACGACTGAATCTTATGACTATCCTTGTCATGAACTTCACAATTTGAAATGGTTTTCAGGAAATTGTGATTTCCTTTGTTATCAGCCCGATTCCTTGGTTTTTCCATAATTACTGCAAATTTAAAAACCATACTAATAACCATAACTCAAGCAAAGATTAAAAAAGGATCAAGTTATGAACTCAATAGTTAAAACAGTAATTGTGACTGCTCTGTCTGTTAGTATGGGCACGAGCATTGCTTCCCTTTCGGCTGCTAAAACCAATTTCCATAATTGTGGTTCAGGGAATATGCGCCCACCACCAGCTATGATAAGTCAGAATTTCGAGTATATTTTCGGGCAACTGAATATCACTGAAGATCAGGGTAAACAAGTTCTGGATATTCTGAAACAACAGCGCGACACCATGCGTAAAACTATGCAGACAGCACGGCAGCAGGTTCAGGCCGGTCCGCCAACAGAAGACGAACGTAAGGCAATACAGGCAGCCATGAGAGAACAGTTGAGGGTGTCGCTTACGCCGATTTTGAGTAATGAACAGATCGAGGAATTTCTGGATTATTTTGAGGCGCATATGCCAGCAGGTAGACCTCATGGTCAGAAACCAGATATTACCGATATGAGTACTGACAGTGATACCGATGCTGACTTGAATAATTTGTAGAATAAAACCATCAACTGGCCTTTTAGATTGTTTTCGCCACTAATAACCCGACCTGTATACTTGCCAGATTAATAGTATGCAGTTAAGAAAATGCCAGCATCTATACGTGGAAAAGACTTGCTCGAAAAACGAATTGTTTTCAAAACTATAAAACAGCCCGCTCGGTTCAGTGGGCTGTTTTTGTCAGAAGCGGCTAAAACAAATACACTGCTCCGGATTTACTAAGTGAATCGTCACTTTGATCGCTGTTAATACCTTTTGCTCCACCATTTTCCCCTCTGGAACCAATGGCCAACACGGTAGCATCACTGTTCAGACTGATTGAGGAGCCGAATTTTTGCGCATTTTCTATATTGCTGGCTCGCATAACTGCCTGTTGATTCCATTGCCCCCCAATATCGCGGATAAAAGTATAAACTGCACCTGAATCATTATAGCCATTGGCTGAAACATCTCCGTTTACGCCAGGAGCCCCTGCTTTGTTCAGGACTGCGCCAATTGCCAGGACATTCCCTTCACTATTCATGCTGAGGGAGGAACCGAAGTTGCTTTTGAATCGTGCATTTTGAGCCTTGAGGTAGGCCTCCTGGCTCCACTGATCAGTGCTGTCACGAATGAAAATATAGGTTGCACCGGAATTTGCAGCTGAATTATCTGTCTCGTCGCCATTGATGCCGCTGCTGCTATCTTCATTTTGAGCACCCACGGCAAGAATTGATCCGTCATCATTCAGAGTAACGGCAGAGCCAAAATAGTCACCAGTCTCTGATGTACTGGCTTTGATATAAGCCTGTTGGCTCCAGCGATCTGTATCATCCCGGACGAATACGTAAACCGCGCCGGAGTCTTGCGCACTATTATCGGATTGATCACCATTAATACCAGAGGCACTACTGTCTTCCCGAGTAGCACCCACCACCAGAGTGGAGCCATCCTGATTCAAGCTGACGGAGGAACCAAAAAGATCATTTTCGCCGGTATTACTTGCTTTCACGTAAGCCTGTTGATTCCAGGTATCTGTGTTTCGGGTGAAGATGTATACCGCCCCGGAGGTCGACGCTGAGGTATTTGTTTCGTCGCCGTCGATACCGGTGGCATTACTGGACTCAAGCATTGCGCCAGCCGCGAGTGTGTTGCCATCAGCGCTTAAGGTGAGAGTACGAGCAAACTGGGCATTCTTAGTTGGGTGGGTGGCTTTAATATAAGCCTGCTGACTCCAGTTTCCACTGATGTCCCGAACAAAAATATAAACAGCCCCCGAGTTTTGCTTATTATTATTGCTCTGATCACCATTGACTCCGGTTGAATCACTGGATTCGAAGGGTGCACCGACAGCGAGTGTGTTACCGTCTCTACTCAGATGCAGGGCGAAGCCAAACCGGTCATTACTGCCTGTATTACTGGCTTTCAGGTACGCTTGCTGGCTCCACTGTCCCGCTGCCGTTTTGTTAAATACATAGACTGCCCCCGACCGACCGGCTGCATTATTATTCTGATCACCATCAACACCAACGGCATCGCTGCTTTCTGTGGGTGTGCCGACAACCAGGGTAGAGCCATCTGAACTCAGGCTCACAACGGTGCCAAAATTATCATTTGCATCGGGATTACTGGCTTTCACATACCCTATGGCTTCAACCATGGTGCTCTCGACAAACAGGGTCGCTGAATCGGTACAACTGATGTCATTACAAGCCTGCAGGATATATTCGCCATTTGGACGAGCATAGAGAGGCACCTCTAAGGTCATGCTTTCAACACCTGCGGCAATGTTTTGGCCGACCTGGGTGAAACCGGACAAGCCGTCAGGATTCTCCAGTAGACGGTAATAAGTTGCAGCCTCCACATCGGTCCAGTCAAAGCGGAAAAGCTTGGTGGCATGGAATGTCAGAGTCATTTCCGGAGCATCCAGGTTTGAGCGCGTTGGGTCTGTTGGAAATACATCATCAACGTTGGCTATGCCGTCGCCGTCGATGTCACTGGGTACACTGGCATTGTTAGCCGGATCACTGCCGGCAGCGGTTTCATCGTCATTGCTGAAGCCATCGCCGTCGATGTCACTGGGTACACTGGCACTGTTAGCCGGATCACTGCCGGCAGCGGTTTCATCGTCATTGCTGAAGCCGTCGGCGTCTATGTCACTGGGTATACTGGAACGGTTAGCCGGATCACTGCCGGCAGCGGTTTCATCGTCATTGCTGAAGCCATCGCCGTCTATGTCACTGGGTACACTGGCACGGTTAGCCGGATCACTGCCGGCGGCAGTTTCATCGTCATTGCTGAAGCCATCGCCGTCGATGTCACTGGGTACACTGGAACGGTTAGCCGGATCACTGCCGGCGGCAGTTTCATCGTCATTGCTGAAGCCGTCGCCGTCGATGTCACTGGGTACACTGGCATTGTTAGCCGGATCACTGCCGGCAGCGGTTTCATCGTCATTGCTGAAGCCATCGGCGTCGATGTCACTGGGTACACTGGCACGGTTAGCTGGATCACTGCCTGCAGCAGTTTCATCGTCATTGCTGAAGCCGTCGGCGTCTATGTCACTGGGTATACTGGAACGGTTAGCTGGATCACTGCCTGCAGCGGTTTCATCGTCATTGCTGAAGCCATCGCCGTCGATGTCACTGGGTACACTGGCACGGTTAGCCGGATCACTGCCGGCGGCGGTTTCATCGTCATTGCTGAAGCCATCGCCGTCGATGTCACTGGGTACACTGGCACGGTCAGCTGGATCACTACCTGCAGCAGTTTCATCGTCATTGCTGAAGCCATCGGCGTCGATATCGTTGGGTACACTGGCACGGTTAGCTGGATCACTACCTGCAGCAGTTTCATCGTCATTGCTGAAGCCATCGCCGTCGATGTCGCTGGGTACACTGGCACGGTTAGCCGGATCACTACCTGCAGCAGTTTCATCGTCATTGCTGAAGCCATCGGCGTCGATATCGTTGGGTACACTGGCACGGTTAGCCGGATCACTACCGGCAGCAGTTTCATCGTCATTGCTGAAGCCATCGCCGTCGATATCATTGGGTACACTGATGCTGTCGGCCGGGTTGCTGCCAGCCGCTACTTCCTGTGCATCACTGAAACCATCATTATCTGAATCAATTGATGTTTCAGAACCTGCACCCGTGGGGCTGGTGGAGTCACTGGAACCTGATCCACAAGCTGATAGTAATAGCGCAAATACAACCGGTAAGATCCATCCGATTTGTGCCGAAAGATTCATGGGTTCTCCTCATGTTTTAGCGTTGTTTGATCTATTCTGACCGGCTGGTAAGTTATGGTTAGTAAGGAAACCGAACAACCCGACAGATGTCGGGTTGTTCGGTTAAAGCCTTCAACAGAATGACTAATACTGTTCATACAGACCTTGGTGGACTCCATCGGCTGTCAGAACAAAAAAGTGTCAAGACAGATATGCCGTTCCAGTGCATGAATGTTTTTATAGAAACGAAATGTATTCGTGAGTTGGATGCATGAAGGTCGGTTTTATCAAATCTATCGGATCCTGGCTGATCTCATTCGTACCACTATCGGCAACAACTGCCACTGTTTTTCAGAGTCTCCAGGCATTTCCGCGCAGGTAAGGAGCAAACCTGCTGAGTATCAGCAGACAAATGGAGGGGGGTGGCTTTTACTATGCACCATGACGTTACTGTTAAATGAGAATCTTCGATAAAGAGAAACCAGACAACCCTACAAATGTCGGGTTAAGATGATAGAGTTGGAGAATCTTTGGAGAGGGGCTGTTTTCGAGCTGTACATTAGCGTTTCTATTCAAAGTCAGTTACTTCTTAATCCGAGCGGTGTCTCTAAAAGCAACTGTTATTGTTCAGCGGTTGTTTGGATATATCACCGTTTGCTCCGCTTGGAACACGCAGTATTCACATTGTTTTTGTTATTGAGGCTATAGATGTATCGCCGCTACAGATACCGGCAATTGTTTCGAGGTCAGTATATTTTCAGATTTTGTATCGCGCTGGTCTGTTGTTTAGGAGTACTGACACCGGATTTGGTCCAGGCAGGCCCCGTCGGGCTACCTGACCAAGGTTATAGCCCGTTGCAACTCACCCAGGCGGATGTGCGTTACCCACTGGCATCCCTAGCCCATTCTTCCGGATTTGTGCCCGTATTGACAGATTGGCGTCTGGAAAACGCTATGACGTATGTTGCAGCTCAGAAAACCTATAGTCTGGAACCGGATTTCAAACGACATCGCAGTTACTGGCTGTATACCCAAGTTAAGAATGATACTGAAAACCGGAATTGGGTGGTGCATGTCAGCAATTTTGCTTTTCTGCGTCCCAGAGTGCTTATCAATGGTCCTGACGGGCAGCGCATAAAGACTTTCCAACAGGATGATTCCGCGGATATCAACACGATAGGCAGAGCTGTTGAGCTCACCCTTGAACCGGGAGAATCCTATTCTATGGTGATTGAGCTGACGGCAAAGGATTATGGCTGGTATCCGTACATTGCACTCATGAGTGAATCCCGTTACCAGGTCTGGAAAACCCAGATGGATGTTGTCTACAAGCCTGCAATCGGCATTATTGTCGGGATGGCTCTGCTGGGTTTTTTGTGTTGGTTGTTAATGGCGGACAGCACTTTTTTCTGGGGGGCTTTTTCGTCGCTTTTCATGCTTTTTTATTACCTCGAACACAGCAGCCTGCCGGAACTGTTCTTGTGGCAGTATGACTATCAAAAGAACGCTTTGTTCTGGTTGTTGGTGTCGGTGAACATATTGTCATTGCTGGCGTTCGCCGCCAGTTTTTTGCAGATAAACCGACGTTCAGGATGGTGGTATCATGTATTCGCCAGTGTGGCTGTCATCAGTGTTGTGGTGTTGGTTGCGGGTTATTTTACCTCGTTTTCCACCAAAAGTTTCCTGTATGCATTTAACTACATACTGTTATGGATGGTCATCCTGAGTTCCGGAGTGGCTAAAGTCTGTTCCGAAGGGCGTTACTATTTTATTTATATTATTGGCTGGCTACCGATGGTGTTGTCCACCACACAGGTTATTCTATTTGTCCTGCTACCCGCCCGACCCGTTCAGGAAGTGATGCCATCTTATAAATTGATCTACGTTCTATATGTGCAGATTCTGCATATGATGATTCATGCCATTGCTTTGATCATGCGGGTAAAGGTGATGAGGCAGAAGAAAATCGAGGCCGAATTCATCAGTCAGGCAAAATCCCGTTTTATCGCTCAGAGCAGCCATGATCTGCGTCAGCCATTGCATACCATGCGTCTCTTTCTGCAATCATTGCAGCCATACGTTCGAAGTCCGGAGGCTCAGCCCATTTTAGCCGGGTTGAATAAAACCCATCAGCAAATGAACGATTCCTTCAGTGCTATTATGGATTTAAGCAAGCTTGAAGCAGGGGTTGTGAAAGCGGAAATCAAAGCAGTTTCACTGATGGATGTTTTTTCCCGATTGCAGAATGACTTTCAATGGTTGGCAAAGGAAAAGAATCTGCGTTTTACCATTCATCCGAGTTCTGTGGCTGTGTTGACTGATCCATTGCTGCTGGAACGTATGCTGAGAAATCTACTCTCCAATGCGATCAAATATACGAATTCGGGTCGTGTGGTGTTGGGTTGTCGGCGCCGCGTTCAGAGTATCGCAATCCATGTCCTGGATACTGGCTCAGGTATTTCTCATGAAGATCAGGCACACATTTTTGATATTTATCAACGTTCAGCTGTAGAGCAGGAAAGTGTGGATGGTGCCGGCGTTGGTCTTTCGGTGGTGAAACATCTTTCTGTGCTTATGGATCATCCGCTGGAGATGAATTCGGTTGCCGGCAGGGGAAGCACATTTACGGTTTTGGTGCCGCAAACCATGCACAGTGTGTTAGACCAATCTCAGCCATCATGCAAACGCATGCCCAGTGTGGCGCGATTGACGCAGTCGGCTGACGGAGATGAAAGTATCAGTGGTTGGTTGAGAAAACGAAATTGTAACGTGCGGGTTTTTGCTTCGCTGACAGAGTTTCATCAATCAGGCATGAACGTTGATGTGCTGATTGGTGATGACCAGTTGATGATCGGTGAGCCACTGCCGACAGAGATAAAAAACAAACTGGCCGACCAATACGTGGTGGCTTGTGTGTGTGATTCAGGTGTGCAGCTACCGGAGCGCTGGGTCGGGTTATCACCGCCTGTGCTTCCGTCCCAGTTACGGGCCCTGCTGAACTACGTTGAACGTTGTTATCAGTCTCAATTGAACAATGAGGTATCGCCAGCCCAGAAATATGTTGCCGGTCAATCGTCCAGACATGGCATACAATCCGGGGTGCAGACGACCTTGAGTGAATCAGAAACATGAGCATTAAAGTACTGATTGCCGAAGATCATGAGCTTTATCGCGATGGCTTGCGGTTGTTATTGCAACAGCTTTTCGCTGATATTGAGATTATTGAAGCAGGTGATTTTGCCAGTACGAAATCGGCGCTGAGCAGTCATCGGGACATCGCTCTGGTACTGCTGGATATTCAGATGCCAGGTACCAGTGGATTGAATGGACTCAAAGAAATTAAAGCCTGTTACCCGGTACTGCCGGTGGTGGTGGTATCGACCGTTGACTACCAGGCGTCTATCCAGCAGATGCTACAACTGGGTGCCGATGGTTTCATTGCCAAAACCAGTTCCAAAGACACGATGCTCAGGGCACTGAAGGATGTTCTGGCCGGAGAGCAGGTCATCATCAGAGATCGCGATGATCATCCGGCAATCGTTCTTTCTCCACGTCAAGTCGATATTCTGGCATTGCTGGCTCAGGGGCTGCCGAATAAAAAAATTGCCAACGCGCTGAACATTTCCCCCACCACCGTTAGAGAGTATGTATCGGATCTGCTGAAAATATTTGACTGTGATAATCGTACTCAGGTGGTTTTGCAGGCGCGGCAGATGGGTTTTATTCTAGATTAATGACAGGGCTTTATGTCAGCTTGCCATAATCCAGCATCCACGCCCGTGGATTGTGCTCGAAACCCAGTGGCTGGTAGTACTCGTTAGCGGCCGGCGCAGCAAGCAGAATGAGTTTGCAGCTCGGTTTTAATTGTTCCTGGGTCAGTCGGATCAGCGCTTTACCTATGCCCCGTTTTTGATAGTTCCGATGTACGGCCAAGTCAGATAAATAGCAGGCGAAATGAAAATCTGTCATCGAACGGGCCACGCCGACCAGGGTATCGTCATGCCAGGCGGTGATGATCAGGTTGGTATTATTCACCATACCCTCCATGCATTCTCGATCATTGATTGGACGCCGTTCACCGAGGGATGTTTCCGCTAACAGAGTGATAAATTGATCAGCTGATATGGGATGGTTACTACGATATTGAATGTCACTCATGTAATTCCGCTAATGTTACTGTCAGGTTTGGTCGATTAACCCGGTTTGTGCATGTGCCGGATTAGTTACTATTGTGTAAGCCCATTGAATTCTGCAGTTCCCGGTCTGCACCACATTGCCAGCAGATGTCGAAGCTGCCGGCATTATGTTCCTGACAGCTGTGACATACCCACTCACTCGGTTTAACCTTTGGTGGCTCAAGTTCCGCCAGAATTTTACGGGCCCGTGGATACCATTCGTCATCACTGATCCAGAGTTCCGGCCAGGTATCCAGAAAGGATAATTCTCCAACAGCGCCGGCTGAATATTCATTGTGAATATTGCAGGGAATCCGGGCTGCCTCCAACAATTCCCTGGCCCTCTGTACCAGGAACAGGTCCCGGCTGGAAAAGACTTTTTTCATAATCAACACTCTTAACCAACATCCATCGTGACTCAGCATAGCATGTTGATTCAGAGTGCCAACAGTCCCTAATAGATATCTTCACGGTAGCGACCCTCGGCCTTGAGGGTGGCAATACTGATACCGATGGGGCCGAGCGCCTGATCCAGTGTGCTGGCCACGGAATGTGCCATCTCCCTGCCTCCACACACCAGAATCTGTGCCCCTTTCTGTACCAGATCCTGCAACTTGTGCCGATCCACCATCAGCTTGTCCTGAACATAATGAGAGGGCTCAATACGGGAAAAAGCAGTACTCAGGTTGGTCAGCCTTTGATCTGCAAGATAAGTGTGCAAATCCTTTTGATACAAAAAATCGGATTCCGGATGGCGGCCTCCCCAATACAAATACATGGGCTGATGATTGCGGTTACCCCGAATAAATCCGCTTAGAGGTCCAATACCGGTACCTGCGCCGATCAAAATGACCGGTTTCCTGGATGCCGGTCGAAAATGTGGATTTTTCTGAATAAACAGTTCAATCGGGTCACCTGGTTTCAGGCCATGCAGGTATCCAGAACACAACCCCTGTTTATGGCGGCGTACACAGATTTCCAGATAGCCGTCTTTACGTGAGCTGGCCAGCGAATAATAACGGACAGCAGTATGACCGGGCACCAATACACCGAGCAGGTCACCAGCCTCAAAATCGGGCAGCCTGACAGCCTGTTCCTGAATGGGTGGAATGAACTGCAGCACGGCGGTTGAATGATCCTGCTCACCGTAGCTGGTGCGCTTACTCAGGATCATTGTGAGAGTCTTCGGGCATTTGGGCTTATGCTCCAAATTCAAAGGTCGGCCGATGGCATGGCTCAGCTCCCTACCCCAACCATTAAAGACCTGGCTGGACTGTTGATTGATAGTGCACAGCGGCAGCATTTCCACCGCACCGTGGGCCAGCAATGCATCCCGGGTATCCCAGGCAAACTGACAAAAGCGCGGAAACTGACGATCGCCAAAACCCACGACGGCAAACTGGAAATTATCTGGTGAACGAAAGCGCCCCAGACGTTGCCGAAATAACCGGCCTGATGCCGGAGCACCGCCTTCACCATAAGTTGAGGTGAGTACTAACATTTGCTTGAGGTTCGGATATTCAGGAGCAAGCTCATTCATGGTGCAGCTATGTACCTGGGCACCTGCAGTCACCATGGCCTGGTGTAGCGTGTTGGCAAACTCCCAGGTGCTGTTGCCTTCAGTGCCAATCAGAATTACCGTATCTGCCTGTGAAATACGGCTATTATTGGTGAACCTGGGACGTAACTGGAATCTTCGCCACCAGAGTCTTATTCCGGTGATGGCCATCAGAGGTACTGCCAGTGAAGATAACCCCAGAAGGATGCCCCAGGCCCACATACCTTCACCAGTATGCAACCGGTAGATCCAGTCATAGATACGACCAGCCAGTGAACGCGGTTGAAACGACAGCCATACTCCGGTGGATTGATCCACATAACCTTCTCCCTGTGCGGTGCGCAGACTAAAAACATCGCCAGGATCATCTGGATACGGGAATGTCATTTCCCGCAGATCTTTGACCAGAATGCTCTGCAGTGCTTTCAGCTGGCCGACTGAGGTGGGGGTGGTGCCGGAGACTGACTCCGGAAAAGCAGCCTGTTGATCGCTGCCATCGCTGATCAACTCAAACTGGGCTGCTGTCAGGTACAGTGCGGTCACTGAAGAGCACAGTAAGCCGATGATAATAAGCCTGCCAACTTCATTGTGTAGACGCTGTGAAGAGGAACCTTTGACCGGCAACAACCATTGTTTCCAGCCTCCCAGGCGGCGATGCAGTAGCAACATTCCGGAAAGGGTCAGGAGCAACATGGCAAGGGCGCCAATCGCGGCGATGATTCGGCCGGGATCACTCATCAGCAATGACCGGTGCAGGTCGGTCATCCAGGTGATCCAAGAGGATGGGGTATAAGCTGCGATACGCCGACCACTGCCGGCATCGACCACATCACGACCGGTTGCCCCATCTGCATGACGAAAATCGACGATGATCACTCCAGAAGCCTTGCGATGAATCTGTTCAACCTCGGGATACTGCTGTTGCACAGTTGCGGCAAGCTGGGCGACGGTCATCGATTGGTGGGTCATAGATGTTGATGAAAGCTGTGCGATTACGGGTGAGATCGACAACGCTGCGCCGGTGACTGATAAACACAAAATCAGCAAAGCTGCGATCAGGCCAGGCCAGGAATGCAAGGGGCGTAACATGGAAGTCTTCACTGCCTTAAAGCGAAAATGAGTAAGTCAATGACTGAATGTAGCCGTTACCGGAGACGGATTTTTCTGATCCGCCATGACTCAGCGGCACAACGACTTCTGCCCGATTACTGCGTTGGTCCTCAACCGCGGTATCCACTCTGATCTGATAGCCGGCGTCGATAAACCGATCAGGGATATCCGCGTTTACCTTGATCACCTCTCCGCCCAAAACGCTGGCACCGGTACGACCGTCATATTCACTGCTTTGCAGGCGACTGCCCCGGGACCATCCTGGCAGATGGCGATAATATTTGGAACGATAGCCGGCGACCCACAGAGTCTGCTGATAGTGACCACTGCTGTCTGTCAGATAGATGGCCACATAGGCTTCCGGACCACGGTAATTCTTTAATTGAGTGGTAATCTGAACATTTTGTGCCAGTGCCATACCCGGTAATCCGAGTAGCAGGACGACGCTCATAATGACAAAATTTTTCATGGTGATTTATCCATATTGAAAGATTGGCACTACTGTATGGCTGTCAGCTGAAATAAATCTTAAGTGACGGGTGATAACGTCAATGTCGAATAAATTCTCGGAAGATCCTGTGTAATTTCATGAGAGTGCAGAAAAAAGATCGATTTTTTGGTTAAATCACAATACTTCGATGGTGAGTAGATAAGTGATAAACCAGCATTCTGGTGACTGTGTAGAAAGACAGCCAAACCCAGGCTCATCTGATATGGCTCAGTTAATGATGGTTGTCTTGGTTATACTTTGTTGCATTCAATGCTATGTCTATAAACAAAAATGAGAGAGCCGCATGAAGCCTATTTTATGTTTTGGTGAACTACTGATCGATTTTCTGAATTTTCACACAGCTGAAGAAGGTGGATTCACCCTGCCGGAGTTTCGGCAGTATCCTGGGGGAGCGCCCGCAAATGTGGCGGCAGCGGTCGGGCGGTTGAGTGGCCCGGCGCGATTTCTGGGACAGGTCGGTGATGACCGGTTTGGGCATTTTCTGATTGCGGCGATGCAGCAGATGGATGTGGATATGCAGTTTATTCATATTCACCCGCAGGCTCATACCCCTCTGGCCTACGTCTTTCTGGATGACAGTGGTGATCGTAGCTTTGAATTCCTGCGTAAACATTCTGCCGACGTTCTAATGACGGAGGCACAGTTGACTGAGGAGGCTTTTGATCAGATTGGCATCTTTCATTTCTGCTCCAACACCCTGACGGATCCGAATATCGCGGCCACCACACTGGCGGCAGTTAAAAAGGCGCGTCAGCAGCAGGCAATTATCAGTTTTGATGTGAACCTGCGCCATAACCTCTGGCCTGATACGACAGTAAATGCGGAAGTTATCATCGACATGTTGAAATGGGCGGATGTGATCAAGGTATCCAAAGAAGAGGCTGATTGGATTGTTGCGCAGGGATTTCCTCTGGAGCAGTGGCTGCAGACGGCCACTGCTGTCTGGGTAACAGATGGAGGTGGTGATATTGAAGTCATCACCCAGTCTTTGCAGACAAAAATCACCCCTCCTGCAGTCAAGGTCGTGGATACAACAGCGGGTGGTGATGCCTTCAGCGGTGGCCTGCTAATGGCGTTGAACCAGCTGGGTCTTGACCAACTGGATGAACAAAGTATCAGCCAGGTGACCCGTTTTGCGGCTGCCTGTGGTGGCGTTGCCGTCAGTCGGGCAGGAGCGTTGCCTTCGTTGCCACAGATGGAAGATGTAAAGGATTTCTGGCAGTTTGGAGACCGTTAATCTGACCGGCTCCTCTGGCAGGTCGATAACTTGTTTTTAACAGCAGGGCCGCGTAGTTTCACGCAGGCTCTGGGGTGTTGGGCGACAAAGACCAAATGACTGGTTTCTGGCAGTCAATTTGCCGCTTGGGTAGTTTCTGATGATGGAGAAATTACCTGCCTTATTTGATAAATCCAATAACAAAGGCTCTATCATGAATTTCTATAGCAAAGAATTTTTAGAACAACATATCAAATCAATCCTGGATTTTTATGAGCCCATCATCATTGATGAAAAAGGCGGTTACTTTCAAAATTTCTATGACAGTGGTGAGCGTTTTAACGAAGGGTTCAAGCAATTGGTCAGCAGTACCCGCATCATTGTGAATTATGCTCTGGCCGGACAGCTGTTTGCTGATCGAGATTACCGGGAACGGGCTAAACACGGTTTGCATTTTCTGGAAAACCATCACTGGCTGGAAGATGAAAAAAAATACGTTTGGACGTTCAATAACGGTGAGCCGGAAGATCTGACTCAACAAGCCTATGGTTATGCGTTTGTATTACTGGCTTACGCAGCATTGAAAAAAGTCACCGTTATCCAGGATAAAGGGCCTTTGGATTTCATTTATGAGCAGCTGGAAGAAAGATTCTGGCAGCCAGAATATGGCCTTTATGCTGATGAAATCAGTGCCGCTGGCGAACTCAGCGATTATCGTGGCCAGAATTCCAATATGCACATGTGTGAGGCAATGATTGCCGCATTCGAAGCTACCGGCGATCATAAATTCCTCAACCGTGCCAAAACCCTGGCCAGTAATATCGCCCAAAGACAGGCGGCACTGTCTGATGGCCTGATCTGGGAACACTTTGATACCTGTTTCAACCTTGATTGGGAATATAATAAAGATGATCCGAAAAACCTTTACCGGCCATGGGGATTCCAACCCGGTCATCAGACCGAATGGGCAAAACTGCTACTTCAATTGCATCGTCTGGCCCCCGAAGACTGGCTGTTAGAGAAAGCTCAGGAACTGTTTGATCGAGCCTGGCAGGCAGCCTGGGATACGCAATATGGCGGTCTGATTTACGGTTTTGATCCGCAGGGCAACTGGTGTGATGACGACAAGTATTTCTGGGTTCAGGCAGAGAGTTTTGCTGCTGCTGCTATGTTGTATTCCGCCACTGGCAACGAAAAATACAAGCAACATTATGACCGTCTCTGGGAATATTGCTGGGATCATTTTGTTGATCACGAACATGGGGCGTGGTTCCGCATTCTGAGACGCGATAACCGCAAATATTCCAATGAGAAAAGTTCGGCCGGTGCCAAGTGTGATTACCATACTATTGGTGCATGTCTGGAAGTACTGAAGGTATTGTCAGGGCAGTAATGGGTACCGCCGTTACATTTTAATGACACAGCTTAACTGGGCAAAAATGCTCCAGCAAATGTATAGTTCAGGCCACTGTTAATCCGACATAAGTATTGGCCGGATTAATCAAATAACAGGAGGATTTTATGCAACAGTACAAAGCAATCCATCTGATTTCCCGCCCGGATACAACGATCCAGTCGGATAACTTTGAAATCAGACAACATTCCCGTGAGCCTTTAAAAGCTGGAGAGTTCAGGGTGAAACAAACCTGTCTGTCCCTTGATCCGGCCATGCGAGGCTGGATGAGTCCCGATACCAACAGCTACATTCCGCCAGTGGAGCTTGGGGCAATTATGCGATCCAACGGTCTGGGCGAAGTTATTGAAAGTCAGCATGATAAGTTTGCGGTTGGTACCCGGGTTATGGGTATGTTCGGCTGGACAGAAGAAGCGGTCAGTAATGGCCAGGGGGTGAATGCCGTATCACTGGATTTGCCCGATGAAGCGATTCTTTCCACTATAGCACTGCCAGGTTTGACTGCTGCGCAGGGGTTTCTGCGATTGTCGGATTTCAAAGCGGGTGAAACCATTCTGATCAGCGGTGGTGCAGGCTCTGTCGGCAGTATTGTTGGGCAGATGGCCAAGGCTGAAGGACTTCGGGTTATCGGTATTTCCGGATCTGAGGAAAAATGCCGCTGGATGACCGAAGAGTTGGGCTTTGATGTTGCTCTGAACTATCGTAGCGATAATCTAAAAGATGAAGTGCGTGCTGCGGCACCCGATGGCATCGATATATACTTTGAAAATACCGGTGGGCCGATTCAGTCCATCGCCCTGCATAGCATGAATACTTTTGGCCGGGTGATCGTCTGTGGTCTGATTTCCCAGTACAACAAGGCTGAACCGGATCCAGGACCGGATTGGGTGCCAGTCATCAAACAACGGCTACGGATTCAGGGCTTTACGATGCCTGACCATATGCATGAAGCACCCGAACTCGCGCAGCTGGTGGCAGGTTATCTCATGAAGGGCCAACTGAAGTACCGGGCACATGTATTGGAAGGCCTGGAAAGTGCGGTATCCGGAATCAATCTGCTGTTTAGCGGTGAGAATCAGGGCAAACTGGTCGTTAAACTATCGTAATTGCGTTAAACAAAAAAATGCTTCGCTCAGAGTCCCCCGACTGACCTGAGCGAAGCGCACTGACTACCTTCCAGTTTTGCAGTCCTTTCGTCCTTCGTTGACCGCATCGAGCCTCCTGCTCTTCACTACTTTCCTGATATCAGAGGAGATCTGACTGGCACTTCCCTAATGCCTGATACATTCCGTTAAGGACAGGTCTTAGTTGTGGTTACTGATCTAATTGAGAGAAAGAGGAGTGAGTGTGATAACTCAGAGAGCCTTAGATCAGCAACAAGTTCATGGTACCTGAACCCATTTTAATTTCAAATGATAATTATTCTCATTTAATAATAAATGTGATTTGTGTCACAAATCAATCGGATAACACACTGACACTCTGAGTTAATAACACCATATCGAGACAGCGGATTCCGTTTTCGAAGATAGGTGGATCATCGTGAATAAAGAAATCCGGGATAATGCTGGAAATGCGAAAACCGCACTTCTGATAAAAGCCCAGTTGATCCAGGCTGGAATTTCCCGTCCCTACCTGTAGCGTTGCATAGCCATGTTGTCTGGCAAACTCAATGATGAAAGCGACCATCTGTTTGCCATATCCCCTGCCCTGCAGCGAAGGATCGGTTGCAATGTTGGTGATTTCCAGGATTGATTCCGATGCATTTACGATGGCCGCCGCCACAGCTTGAGCATCTGGATGCTGATAACCCAGAAACATCCTGCCGTTGGCCAGATGCCGATCGATCCGGCGGATATCAGGATCTGCCAACATCAGTAATGAATAAGGGATGTCATCGGTTTCTGGTTGATAAGGTTGGATAATCATCGGATAGCTCCGGTATCAGGTTTAGCGAGCTTATATAACCCATGAAGGATCCGGTTAGCCAGTCAGGAAGGGAGTGCCAGCATGCTCCGGGGGCAGCCTCGGGATGAGACTGCCCGGACAGATTAACGGTTATGAACAGTTGGCGACTGCAGTGGCTTTGATATCATCAAACTCCCCCCAGGAACCGCCGGCTTCGGTCAGCTGAACCGTCACTGTCAGTTCGTTGTTTTCCACCGCCACACAAGCAAAAGACTGATTCCAGTTACCAAAGCCGGTAAAGGAAACTGAGGCTTTGCCACGGTTATTACCACTGCTGGCTGACAGGCTGGAGCTACTGTCACCATTGCTGGCACCCATAGTCCAGACACTGACTTGATAGTGACCATTGGGGATGCCAGTGATTGTTTGCACTGCTGAATCATTCATGGCGTCGTTGCTCCAGAAATGCAGGGCATAGCTGCTGCCATTGTGGGGATTGTCGCCGGTAATGGAAAATGCTGAATCGTTGGACAGTTCCCACGGAGTTGCTGTTCCGGTTTCAAAATCCCCGTTTTCCAGCACATTGGCAATCACGATCAATTGTGCAGTAACAACCTGACTGCCAACAGTGCCCGTCAGTGCGAACACGCCGGCTTGGTCAGTGTTGTAAGCTTCGGGATTGTCCCAGGAGACCGTGGTCTGACGATAAGCATCGTCATTGTAAAGCGCTTTGATCTGCTCAGGCAGGGCCAGTTCATCGCCCACCCTGCGTTCAAAGCTAGGTTGCGGAATCCCCGTGACAGTGGGAGCCGGTGTGGATTGAGGATCCCGGTTAACGGCCCAGAAGACATCCAGAGAGTCCAGAGCTTTGCCGTCATAGTCAAACATCGCCTGATTATCCCAGGAACTGGGCTGGTTATAAATCCAGCCGGCACCATCCAGAATGCCATCATGATCAATATCTTTATTGGTCAGCCAGGCGGGTTCCCAATAGAACACTCCCAGACCCTTGTGTTCGGGAACCTGGGCGACCACATTCATGACCTCTCTTATGGCGGTGGCCTGTCCTTGTACTGTGGCCAGAAATCCACCGGCGTCGGCACTGGAGGCATTAAATACATCGCCACCATCGGGACTGTACTCCGTGGTGAAGCCGTAGGCGGTTTCGGCCACAACGACCGGTTTGTGGTATTTGGCGCTGACGGCATCGAGATTTTCCTGCAAGGCCTCCAGCGAACCGTGCCAATAGGGATAATAGGACGCACCGATAATGTCGTAATCCAGGCCGGCCCGGGTAAATGCACCAAACACCCGGTCGAATACTTCCTTATCACCGCCTTCAGCCAGATGTAGCATGATACGGGTATCTGCGGAAGCATACTGTTCTGCGGCGTGAATAGCGGCAATGCCTTGCTTCAGATAACCCATACCCACATCATAGGTACTGTCGTCGGAGTCTTTATATTTGTTCCACTTCCCGTTGTTATCCCACATCAGTCCGTTATTAATTTCGTTGCCGACCTGTACCATATCCGGAAACAGCCCGGCATCGGCCAATTTTGTAAGACTGTCATACGTGAACTGATAGAGTGCCTGGGCGGCATCGTCGTTGCCCAGGTTTTTCCAGGCTTCAGGGGAATACTGTTTACCGGGGTCAGCCCAGAAATCGCTGTAGTGAAAATCCAACAGTACTTTCATCCCGGCCTGTTTTGCCCGTTGTGCCAGCGCAATGGTGGCGTTGAGGTCATTGGTGCCGGCACCGACAGAGCCATCCACAGGATTGATTGGGTAGTATGGGTTGTTATCTCCATCCACCCACTCGCTGTGGGTCTCTTGCCAGCTGACATAATAAGGATCATTCCATAACCGCAGGCGCACCCAGTTCACACCTTTTTGGGCCAGAAATGCTAGCAGCTCCACTGGTTTTCCGGTTTCGTCGTAAAACTGACCATTACCCTTTTCAACCTCCAGCAGTGTGGAAATATCCACGCCCTTGATGAAGTCATCGCTGATGTTTTGAATTGGCTGCACGTAGATGTTCAGAGGTCTCGGTGATTCCGTGAGTGGTATATCTTCCGAGGAATTGCAGCCAACCAGTATCAGTGTTGTCAGCAACGGCCATAAAGCGTGTCTGTAAAGCATATGAACTCTCCATCTTTATCGTTATTGTGAGAGATTCCGGAATGATTTCCGGTGGATTTCCCCAGGTAAAAATTTACTTAAAAATGCTATTTAATTAACTTTTAGCAGGCAAGCACTTTAGTGGTGAAATGGGACATATGCGGTCTGTCATCACAATAAAGTTGATAGAATACCCACCAATGCCCCGGCAGAATCGTGTTATGGATGAGTAATCGATAGGAGTTACATTGGCAACGATCAAAGATATTGCAGCTGCAGCAGGTGTTTCAACGGCCACTGTGTCCAGGGTGCTGAATTATGACAATACCTTATCGATCTCGGAGGCTAAGCGAAAACGCATTTTTGAAGTCGCAGAGCAGCTTGATTACGCCTCGCCCAGAAAGCGTGCTGCGCGTCGAACTAATCAGAGTCTGAGTCTGAATGTTGCCATGGTGCATTTTCTCTCTCCGTCCCAGGAACTTGATGATCCCTATTACATTGCTATCCGCATGGGCATGGAACAACGTTGCCGGGAACTGGGAATTACTCTGCAGACCGTTTATTCCACGGATGAAAAAGAAGCCGGCCCGGCATTGCGCGGAATGAATGGCATTATTGCGGTGGGCAAGTTTTCCCTGCAATTCTGTGACTGGCTGAAACAGCAGTGCCCTTATCTGGTTTTTGTGGATTCTTCGCCGACTGAGTCCATTTACGATAGTGTCGTGATTGATGTTGTCACCGCAGTTCACCAGACATTATCTCAGCTGTGGCAATTGGGTTATCGAAATATTGCTTATTTGGGGGGGCATGAGCCGGTCGCCGACTTTGATACGTTGCTGGGAGAGCAGCGGCGTAAGGCATTTATCGAATTTATGCGTGACCATGGTGGTTGTCATGAGGATTGGGTGATCACTGATGGTTTTTCACCATGCTCCGGTTATCGCATGTCTCAGCGATTACTGGCGCTGACAGGAGAACTGCCGGAGCTGGTGTTTTGTGGCAATGACAGTATTGCCATTGGTGCCATTCGCGGATTCCAGGAAGCGGGTATCCGAATCCCCGAACAGCTGGCTCTGGTGGGAATCAATGATATTCCAACTGCACAGTACACATTTCCGTCCCTGACCACCGTGAAGGTATATTCAGAAATGATGGGCGAATCAGCCATTGACCTGCTGATCGAGCAAATTGGTGGTCGCATCGTGCCTAAAAAAGTGGTGCTACCGACACAGGTCGTCTGGCGTGATTCCTGTCGCTCAGAAGGCATTCGTTAAGTCAGTTTTTTACCGCCAGTATGAGAACAAGAAAAATCCGGCTGTGTCATATTTCGTCGTAAACAGTGTGATAAGGTAGACGCCTGTTAATTTTTCTTTCTAGCCACAGGAGTATGCATGCCGCAGTACATAGAAGCCCCCGAAAAACATATTTATCGAGCTTATGACATCTGGTTGCTGCAAAACAAACACCGGTTTGTGAAGCAATTGCAAAAGTTTGCGCAGCCCGATACTCATGGAGATAAAACCTGGGATTCCAGCTTTTTAATTATGGACTACGTTATGCATCACCGCCCCAAAAAAGGCCGTGTGTTGGATATCGGCTGTGGCTGGGGGCCGACTGCGATATATATGGCAAAACAGGGTCATAAGGTCACGGGATTGGATCTGGATGAGAATGTGTTTCCCTATCTTCGAGTTCAGGCGGAACTGAATGATGTCAGTATCAAAGAGCATCTTGGGGCCATGAATGACATCGACGACAAAAAGCTATCGCGCTTTGACATCATTACCGGCGCAGATATCTGTTTCTGGGAATCGTTGCGTGATGAATGGTGGAAGTTTATTAACCGTGCTGCTAAAGCCGGCGTCAAACAGGTTATTCTGGCGGATCCGGGCCGCTCGCCGTTTCTTGAACTGGTGGAAAAGTGCGAGAAAAAATTTAACACGGATTATTACCACTGGTATGCCACAGAACCAAAACACTTTGATGGTTTTCTGATGATTGTGAATTTGGCTTAAACACCGCAGCAACATAACCGGCCACAGTTGAGCTGAATGTATTTGGTTCAGTGTGGCTTCCGGCTTTCTTTCTTCTGTTTTGCATTTCTTTTTATGACAAAAAGTTATCTGGTTAATAAAATATTTTATCAAAACGTTAGCCTGTTCATTTTTGAGTCACGCCATCTAACTATAATGATTGTGGACAATTGATCTGGAAGAATTTGTTTTTTCCCGGTTGAGACTATGGCTTTTTAACGCACAAAGGAATAATTATGACTCACCAGAAATTGCTGTTGACCGCAGCATGTTTTTCTATTGTGACGCTGACTGCGTGTAACTCCAGTGACAGCAGCAACAGTGATAACTTTAAGCGTAACCTGCAAATGAACCTGTCCGATTCCACCGCTCAGGCGTTATTGGACGACACTCTGGCGACCAATGCCGGTACAACCACTTCACTATCAATTGCTCAGGGCGATTTGTCAGCAGATAAAATCTCCATTCGTTCGCTGAATAACTCCTCTCAAATGCTGGCCAGAAAAATGGCTCGCACGGCCTTTAATCAGAATGATAAATCGGCCTGTGACTCGGGTTCGGTATCTGTTTCTTTCAGTGGTGATGTTGCAGAAGACCAAAGCAGTGGCAATGTGAATGCCTCTCTGGTGGCCAGTGATTGTCGAAGCAATGAAAGTTCTGATGGTATCAGTGTCGAGGGTATGATTAACGGCAGTTTATCTGACTCGGTGTCATGGCAGTCCTCTGGCAATGCGTTCACTGCGTTGTCATCCACCTCGACCGGCAATCTCGAGATAACCTATGTCGGTGATGGCAGCAATGAAGGCCATGATTATTCATTTGGTTTCCTTTACGACCTGTCTGATCTGAATAATTCCATGTCTCTGAATACGGTAAATAACACACTGGAAGTGGATGCAAACTATTCTGTTTATATAGAGGTTTACTACGAGGCAGATAATGATAAAGAGCGTGTCGGCGGCTCGATGAAAGTTGAAACCCTGGATTCAGTCATTTATGACGCACCAACTACTACCAGTAGTCTGAGTCATCCGGTGGATGGTACCATTCGAATCACAGCAGGTGGGCAAACTGCCACGGTTGATTTTGATCAGACAGACTACACTGTTACCACTGGCAACGTTGCCAACACCTATAATTACGAAGACGATACGGTTTTCTGATCATTTCTGCAGAGACGGTCGGTTTAAGATCGTCTCGCAATACTATTTGATTCAAATATAAAAACCACGATTCAAACATAAAAACCACAACTGTTCCGTCATTGATTCAGTTTGAATTTGCGAATGAGCCCGCGCATTTGGTCATAACTGAGCTGTAGTTCTTCAGCTGCTTTGGCTTGATGATATTGGTGACGTTTGAGTGCATTCATCAACAATTGTTTCTGGAAGTTTTCAACTTGCTGTTTAAATGGTTGATGGGTTTCTTCCATGTCCACTGGCACCATCGGCACCGATATAACGGGTTTGCTTTGATCGCTTTGGAAAGGGTCAATAATCACGGTGTCGATTTTTTCTTCTGTTTGACCGGTACGGAATACCGAGCGTTCTACGACATTACGAAATTCGCGAATATTGCCAGGCCAATGGTATTGAAGCAGACTGTTCATTGCTTCCTGGGTAAAGCCCGGAAAGTAATCCCAGCCTAGTTCTGAGGAGAGTCTCAAGGCAAAATATTCTGCCAATTCCGGTATGTCCTCTAGTCGCTGCCGTAATGGCGGGACATGGATGACATCGAATGCCAGGCGGTCCAGAAGATCATCTCTAAACTCTCCCTGTGCTGCCATATCACGAAGGTTGGCATTCGTTGCAGCGATGATTCTGACATCAACTCGAAGGGTTTTCTGACTGCCGAGCCGCTCAAATTCACCATATTCAATCAACCTGAGCAGTTTTTCCTGTAATTTTGCCGACATGGTGCCCAATTCATCCAGAAATAAAGTCCCTCCGTCGGCACGTTCAAACCGGCCATGATGTATACGGGTGGCACCGGTGAAGGCTCCAGGCTCATGACCAAATAACTCGCTTTCCATCAACTCGTCACTAATTGCGGCGCAATTCAGAGTGATAAAAGGTTGTTCCCAGCGTTCGGATAAAAAATGCAGCCGTTCCGCAATCAGCTCCTTACCACTACCCCGCTCTCCCATAATCAGAATGGGTCGGTTGACGGCCGCCAATCTGGAAGTTTGATCAAGGGTGGCAGCCAATATCGATGAGCTGCCGATAACTCTCTGGATATCTCTTTCCATGGTCAATAACACCAAATATGTGTGGTTATTTTTGCCATTTATAGGTTTTTTAAACCATAAAAACAAACCCAATATTGGTCAAAAAATAAAAAACTCTTATAAATCAAATAGTTATAAAAATGGCATGGTTTCTGATATAGCACAGATATAACTAACAAAGGAGCCGCAGCCATGAGGATCAACTGGCCGATCTTTCTCATTATGTTTGTCGTGACGTTGCTATTGAGCCTGGTTATCGGGTGGTTAATCGCGTTGACAACAAGCTTATGGATTTTGGGTTTGATCGTACTACTGACCCATCTGGCGATGAAGTTCCGCACCGACCAATGAGACATCAAGTTACTTTTTCTAATGGCCGAATAATTTAAGGAGACTGCCATGGGCATCTTTTCAAGAATGACAGATATTATTAACAGCAACATCAGTGCTCTGTTGGATAAAGCCGAAGATCCACAGAAAATGATCCGTATGATCATTCAGGAAATGGAGGAAACCCTGGTTGAAGTGCGTTCCAGTTCAGCACGGGTGATTGCTGATCGTAAAACTGCCGGTCGTCGCCTGGAGCGTTTGAGTGAGGAAGCCCGTGAATGGGAATCCAAGGCAGAAATGGCGATTAACAAGGGTCGTGAGGATCTTGCCCGTGCAGCACTTGCTGAGAAGCGTGAAGTTGAGCAGGAAGTAAATCTGGTTGAGTCTGAACTGAAAGAACTGGATGGACATCTCAATCATCTCAGTGAGGAAATATCTCAGTTACAGAGTAAGCTGAATGATGCCAAAGCCAAACAAAAGGCTGTAATGATGCGAAAAGCCAGCGTTGAACACCGGATGAAAGTTAAGCGTCAGACTCACCGGGCAGCTTTGGATGATGCTTTTTCCAAGTTTGAACATTTTGAACGTCGCATGGATAACCTTGAAGGACAGGTGGAAGCCATGGATCTGGGCATGGATGTGAAGTCCGATTTGAAATCTGAAATTGATGCATTGGCCAACGATGATGCTGTGAATGACGAATTGGAACGTTTGAAAGCAAAGCTGAAGACCAAAGTGTCAGAGAAGGATCAGTAAGCTTTGTTAATCAATGATGGTAAAGGAAATTGCTTATGAGTATGCCAGTGTTTTTCTTCGTTCCTACCATTCTGTTTATGACTTTGGTGGCACCGATCTGGATCGTTATGCACTACCGGAGCAAGAACAGGGCAGTGAAGGGACTCAATGAAGATGAGAGGCAGAGTTTGGAAGATCTGTTACAGATTGCTGACCGCCTGACAGACCGCATTGATGCTCTTGAACGAATATTAGATGTTGACGCCCCGGATTGGCGTCAACATAAAAATCAGACGAACAAATAGCCTGAATATCATCAGGTTGAGCAAGGAGTGAATTATGAAACATCATCGTAAATATAGTTTGGCTCAGCGCAAAATAGACGGTTGGGACAAGAATCTTTATCGTAATACCAAAGAACGTCTGCTGGGAGGCGTGTGTGCCGGACTTGCAGACAACTTCGAAGTTGATAACTGGGTTGTCAGGCTCGTATTTATCGCCGGATTTATTTTCCTGGGTGGCTTCACGGTTATTGCCTACATTGCTTTGTGGGTTTTCCTTGGTAAGCGTTCATCCGGTCATCGTGTCGAGTACGAATATGATGAACGCTGCCGTCGTTATCGCCCCAAAAAAGTATTTAAGAATAGTGATAGCGCCAACGTGCGGTTGCAACGGGTGTCCGACCGGTTGAAACGGGCTGTGCGTCGGGTAGAGGACATGGAAAGCTATGTAACTTCCCGTAAGTTCGAACTGGATAAAGAGTTTGCCAAGATCAGGGATTAGTCTGGCGATCCATGTAATTGGGCTGGATTTGGGATGGTGAAAACCGCCAAAAATGACAGCCCTGTCACCAAAAGGATAACCGCCGCAGACGCCGGTGATTGACCTGAATATTTATGGATAATGATTATGAACCATACAATTAAACAGATGTTGGCCCATCTGGCCGTATTGCTTTGTTTGATACTCCCACCCTATTTGTTTTCTTCAGGTTGGCAGGCGGAACGGGCATATTTCGAATTTGTGGGTCAGCCGGCCTGGTTACAGCTCACTCTGTATTTGTGTCTGACCGTGTTTTTGTTTTCGGCCAGCCGAAATCAGTTTGTTATCTGGTGCTCGCAGATACTGGAAACCACTGCCATTGCCATGATGTTATACATGGCCTGGATACATCCGAGTACCCTGTTGGCCATGTGTTACGCGACATTCGCGTTGGTTTGGATGATCGCCCTGTTGACGGATCTACTGCTCAGTCAGAATCATAGCCGGGCGATTATGATGATGTTTTCTCTGACCTGGATTATGTCTATTACCTTTGCCGGCGTTGGTTTGCTGATGCGTCTTCCATTCCCCCTTGACTGGTGGCTTGTGGTTGCCAAAGCCGGCACGGCTATTGGGCTACTGGTGACATATTTGGCCGTGCGATTGGTAATGATGATCTTGTGTACAATTGAGTTCGGTCAAACCATATCTGTTAGCCCGGTAACACATCATCAAAGCTGCGAGCGCGGGTGGTCCAACTGGCTGACCCGGCCGGCAATGTGTGTACTTCAGCTTCGAAAAGATCGTTAGGTGATTGGTTTCACTCTGCTTGTGTGTAAGGCCGCAGCTACCCTTGGAATGTTTGGGTTAACCATTGCTTGAGCTGGTTTTCCGGAAGTGCACCATTCAATCGGTTGATCTCGTGGCCATTCTGAAATGCAATAATTGTTGGAATACTGCGGATATTAAATCGTTGGCTCATGAGAGGATTGGCGTCGGTGTCGACTTTGGCAAACAGTCGTTCGGTTTGCTCAGAGGCCAGTTTACCAAAAATGGGGGCCATCATTTTACAGGGGCCGCACCACTCTGCCCAGAAATCCACAATCACAGGCAGGCTGTTTTTCGCTAAATATGATTCCAGATTCTGATCGTTGAGAGTAACTGGATGACCAGTGTGAAGAGTCTGATGGCACTTGCCACATTTACCAGAGGCATATGATTTATCAATGGGAATGCGGTTGAGGGTAAAGCAATGAGGACATATGAGATTCATGCCGCCTCCTAAGTGTGCGCCAGTTAAAAGTTAGCTTTAAAACTTTATTTATTGTAACCAGATAATGTGAAACCTCACCACCTTTTACGATTTATCGGCTGACGGCAGGTATGATTTAAGCTTTAATTTAAGCCACTTGGTTATTATTGATTACTTTAAACGGTGGATTGAATTTTCATGCGCTCGCTGGCTTCTATTATTTGTCTTTTCTCTGCCCTGCTATTCATGCCCAAAGCCTGGGCGGAAGGAGATTCTTTTCTGGATGTGGATGATGCATTTCAAATGCTGACTTATCTGGATCAGGATGCTCTGGTGATTGACTGGCAGATCGCTCCTCATTATTACCTTTACAAAGATCGTTTCCTGCTGAAACAGAGCAGTAGCAAGGCAGGTGACATTGTGTACGCCGACAATTGGGAAGAAAAGTACGATCCCAATTTCGATGAAACCATGGTGGTTTATCACAATGCCATGTCTGTTCGTATTCCACTGTCCGCTCTGCAATTTCCATATTCGGCCAGTATTTCCTATCAGGGCTGTGCGGATGATGGCCTCTGTTATCCTCCACAGAAAAAGACCATTACCATTAACAGCGCTGCTGATGAGGCAGTTATCAGCGATACTCTTAAAGTCGCCGCCAATACTGCAACTACGAGCAGCAGTGATGTTCTGATGCTGGATACAGGATCTGCGGGTACGGTTGCGGCAGCGGATACCAGTACGGATTTGTCGGGTGTGAGCTTTATCAGTGCATTGTTTGCGGCACTGATCGGAGGTTTGATTCTGAACCTCATGCCTTGTGTATTTCCGGTTCTGTCTCTAAAGGCTATTCAAATTGCCCAGTTCGGGGCCGACATTGGTGAAGTCCGTCGACACAGTTGGGTTTATACCGTGGGTGTCGTTGTCAGTTTTATCGGTGTAGCCGCAGTGCTGATGATCATCCGTCAGTTCGGCACCTGGGTTGGTTGGGGATTCCAGTTGCAGTCACCGGCATTTATTGTGTTTTTGATTCTGTTGTTCATGTTGCTGGGTCTGTCGTTGCTGGGAGTGTTTGAGATTGGTCAGAGCTTCATGGGCGCTGGTCAGTCTTTGACGCAGAAACAAGGGCTTTCCGGATCCTTTTTCACCGGAGTACTGGCTACTGTGGTGGCCACGCCGTGTACCGCTCCATTTATGGGGACGGCCATTGCCTTTGCTTTGGCACAGCCGGTTTATTTTTCCTTATCGGTGTTTGCAGTGATGGGGCTGGGGCTGGCGTTACCGATCCTGTTGCTGTCCTATGTGCCTGGTTTAGCCAATAAAATGCCTAAGCCCGGTGCCTGGATGGATGTATTCAAGCAGGTCATGGCGTTTCCTTTGTTTGCCACAGCAGTTTGGTTGTTGTGGGTACTCACTGAACTAAGAGGTTCTGACGCCCAGTTTAAAGTACTGATGGGAATAGTACTGGTCGCGTTTGCCACCTGGCCGATGCTAAACGCCGTCTATAAAGAAGGGAATGGCAAAAAATGGTTTAAAAAGACGCTGCGCTGGAGCTCTGCTGTAGCCGGATTGTTTTTAATGTTTAACCTGTCCAGCCCTCCAACTCAGTGGCAAAGCTATTCTGCCAGTCTGCTGCAACAGCACCTGGCCGATGGTAAACCGGTGTTTGTAGATGTTACGGCAGCCTGGTGTATCACCTGTAAGGTCAACGAGCGGGTTGCACTGTCGGGCGATAATTTTGAAGAGATGGTGCGCGACAATGATGTACAGTTGTTAAGAGCCGACTGGACCAATCCCAGTCCGGAAATCGATCAGCTGATCGCCGAATATGAGCGTAACGGTGTACCGTTGTATTTGATGTTCAAAGCCGGAGAACAGCGTGCTGCAGTCTTACCACAGATACTGACTGCAGACATGGTGCGCGATTACTTTACCAACCAGGGGTAGTTGCACATCGACCGCATCAGTTCTGCTGATGCGGTTTATTCTCTTTCCGGGCCATAGCGCAGAATATGCTGTGGTCCGGCTGGCCCGCCAAGATAAAGCTCTCCATCATCCCTGAAACCAGCCCGCATATAGGTCTTATAGGCTCCAATATTCCGGCAGTTAACGGTTAATATCATTGTCTGCTCCGGATTAAGCTCGACCATCTTTTGCATTGCCTGGCTGCCCAGTCCCCTGCCCTGATAACGGTGATCTATGACCACCGCCCGAACTCCAACTTCAGGTACGTGAGCGAATTCATAACGATTGGGGTAGTCATCGTCCAACACAAAAAAACCGATGACAACTTGCTCCATTAGGATAACGAAGGGTCGTTGGTCCGGTGTGAGCGTCGGCAGCAGGTCGGCCATATTGCCGACAAAATCCCGCTGTTCTGCGGTGGTTTCGAGTGCCGCTACTGCCGCCTGATGGGCTGCCTGCATTGGAACGATCCGAATCATAAATGGGACTCCATAATTTGGTAAAGCTCGGGTCGGTGCTGCCGGATTTCCTCCTTGCTGAGACCCTCAAGGGAGTGAGGATATTTGAGCCAGGCTTCTGTTTCGTGCAGATAATAATCAGGCACCCGTCCGGTTTCATTGCGGCTGGGCTTGTAGTACGGCACGGCCACCCGAATATCTTTCGGAGTGTTCAGACGAGCCCGCCGTTGCAGTTCATCGATAATGGCTTCGATGGAACGGCCGGTATCGAAAACATCATCAACGATCAGCAGACGATCATCGTGTTCGACGTTTTTAACCAGATAATTGAGCCCGAAAACCTGTACTTCACGGGCCTGTTGATCAATGCCACTGTAAGAGGCCGTGCGAATGGCAATGTGATCACTCTGAATACCCCGATATTCAAGATATTCCTGTAAAGCAATGCCAATAGGAACACCACCGCGCCATACGGCGATGATGAATGAAGGGTTAAATCCACTTTTGACTACTTTGGCGCCCAGCCGGATAGAGTCTTCCAGCAACCCCTGCGCGGTTAAATAAACTTTTTCTGCCATAATTCCGACGGTTCAACGAAATGAAAATGTACTCTATCATTAATGGTCTATTTTTCGGAACAACAACTCCATGAAGCGATTTATCGACGAACAGGCTCTGATCGAGGACTCCTTTCGGTTGGGTGTACAAATATTTGAAAGTGGTTTTCGGCCCAGTTTCATTACCGGCATCTGGCGTGGTGGTAGTGCTGTTGGTATTTACGTACAGGAATGTTTGCAGACTCTGGGGGTGAAGACTGACCATATTTCCCTGCGGACTTCCTATGACCCCAACAGTGCCACTCCAAGAGTCCGGGTGCATGGCACGCAATATCTGCTGGAAAGTCTGAATGCTGATGATGGTCTGTTGATCGTTGATGATGTTTTTAATACGGGTCGCTCTGTGGCGGCGGTTATCGATCGGTTGCAACAGCATCTGAAGCGGAATATGCCCCAGGATGTCCGGGTAGCAACTTTGTGGGAACATCCATCGCGTAATCAGACTCAACTGACTCCCTATTACAGCCTGCATAAATCAGAAGACTGGCTGGTATTTCCTTATGAACTGGTAGGATTGGCAGCTGAAGAGATCGATGAACAGAAAGGGTTTGTCAGAGAGATTGAGCGGGAGATTTTTTCAGATACAGAGCTTCCACCTCGCTAACCGGCAAGGCTTTGCTGAATAAATACCCCTGTAACTGTTCTACCCGGCAGAATTTTAGAAAATCTGCCTGCTGCTGGGTCTCAACCCCTTCGGCGACGATCTCATAACCCAGGCTGTGACCGAGGTTGATCACTGTTCCAAGCAGGGAAGCGGGCTTTTCCTCACTGGCAACTTTGGTGACGAAACTTCGGTCGATCTTCAGTATGTCTGCGGGAATATCGATCAGGTAGGACAGTGATGAGTAGCCGGTGCCAAAGTCATCAATGGCAATTCTGATGCCCAGTTTACGAATATCCGCTAGGGTTTTCAGCACCTGACTGACATTGTGCATCATGACGCCTTCTGTGATTTCCAGCTGCAGGTTTTTGGTTGAAACTGATGGATTCTGACGCAGAATATCCGCCAGTACATTGATGAATTCTTTCGACAGAAGCTGTAAAGGAGAAACATTGACAGCTAGAGAACCTGGTTGATAACCCTGTGCGATCCAATGCTGCCATTGCGTTAGTGCCCGTTCCAGAATCAGATTCCCGAGATCAGTGATCAGTCCGATTTCCTCAGCCAGCGTGACGATCTCAAAAGGAGAAACGGGTCCGTAAATGGGATCATTCCAACGCAGCAGGGCTTCAAAACCAGATACCGCATAATTGGATGACAGCACTTTGGGTTGGTAGTGCAAGGTGATGTTTTTTTCATCGATTGCACTTCTCAAGTTGCGCTCCAGAACGGTCCTTTTGATATGGTATTCACTCATTTCGGGTGTATACAAGGTAAAGCAATTTCCGCCTTTCTTCTTTGACGCATACATTGCGGTATCGGCACATCGCAAAGCTTCCGGAAAATCACTCGCATGTTGCGGCACCAGCGTAACGCCAATACTGGCGCCAACGTGAAAAGCGTGCGTATCAATATGAAATGGAGTGGTAATCGCATTGACTATGCTGTTGCATAAATCCTTGACCCGTTGCTCGATATCCTGTTCCGTTGATCCGGCGATGAGCACAGCAAACTCATCCCCACTGAGCCTGGCCACCGTCTCCCGCTTGTTCAGCAAGCCGGTAATCCGGTTGGCAACCTTACTCAGCAGTGAGTCGCCAAGTAGATGGCCGTAAGTGTCATTGATGTTTTTGAAACGGTCCAGATCAATGAATAGAAATGCGCCAAACGTATCCGGTGTGTTTAACAGCGTGCTAAAGAGATGCTCCAGAGTGACCCGGTTGGGGATATCAGTCAGAGCGTCGTATTTGGCCTGGTGCCTAAAAACGGCTTCCCGTTCCAGCGCGTAAAGGGCGACAGCGGTTCGTTGTGAGAAGTTCAACACCTGAGCTGTAATGGTAGTTTCCAGTGGTTGTGCCGTCGTCAGTGTTGCAAAAATAAATGCCAGTGGGCGATCCTGCCGGGTCACTGGTATCGCGCAAATGGTTTTTGAGGTTGGTTGCCACAGTGAAATCAATGGCTCCAGGTCATGGCTTATTTCCGAATAGTAACTCAGCTGGTTATGTGGCAGTTGGTCCAGCGCCGATGTTAATTCCAGCTCTTCTGTTGCAGTGAGAATCGGATGGGTTGAGCCTTTTTGGTAATAAAGTCTGTTCAGCTCACTGTTTTGTCTGGTCAGGTTGACCATCATAAGCTCATGAAACGGTGCAATCTGGTAAAGACTGTTAAAAATGGCGGCGATAATATGATCGCCGGAAACGGATTCCAGAATACTGCGGTCTATATTGGCGAAGGCGGTGTATTCCCGGGTAGAACGATACAGATTGTCTGACATGCTGTTAAAGGCATCGGCCAACTGGGAAAACTCGTCATTGCCCGGGACCTCGATCTGATGACCGAAGTCTCGTTGTTTAATTCTTTGAGTTCCCTGAATAAGCTGGGTGATGACATCAAGGTTCTTGCGAATCAGGATCGAACCCAGCAGGATTACCATTAAGATCGCCAGTGCGATCACTGAAAAAGAAATGTTGCGAAACTGATTGATCACAGTGAGTCTTTCAGAGACTGGTTTCTCGGCAATGACAATCCAGTTGTTGACCTTAAACTCATGCCCCATAAACAATGTCCAGTAGTATGACATCGTAGTACTGTCGTTCTCATGCCAGAAAAAGATATCATGTTTTTGGCGAATGGCCTGTTGTAGCTTCTCCTGCCATGGTTTCATCTTGGTATGTTGAGGACAGTGTATCGGCAGGTAATTATGAGTGAGAATACAGGGTTGGCTGTTCAGAACCGTTGCTGTCTCATTCCACAGATAAGCTGGATTCACCTTGGCGACCATTCCGGACGGCATAATCAAATAGATATCGCTGTGATCAGTATCGTGGCCCAGCAGTAATTGTTTATCGGAAACCTGTAGTACCTGATCCAGTAAACGATCATCTACGTGTCCCCAGAATAACTGGCGTTTCTTCGGCTGTACCTCTGCCAGTGCGGAAAAATACAGTTTTAAGTAACTCTGCTGAAACTCCAGATGTTCAGTGGGTTGGAGTTGCGCGAGTAATTGCCGTGAAAACGATAATTTCTCGTATATCAACAGAGCGTTTTCTTTGGCGACGTTTTTTAACTGGTCATGATCATGCTGTTCAATCATCAGTGTGAACTGGCTGTAAGTGATCAGAATAATCACAACCAGAGGGGCGAAAGCCGCCAATATTAAAAACAAAAAAGTTTTTTTAGCCAGTTTGCTGCTGAAAAATGTGATGTTCATGCAATTACTAATACGAAGATGCCAAGCCTATAAATTTGCCGTCATTGGCGCGAATAATGTCATCCTGGCTTTTTTTGGCGGTCAAAGGCCCAACACTTTCGCCGTCTTTCCCCATGCTGTAAAGGTCATAGTCTGAGTTGATCGGAACCAGATTATGATCCTTACGGTTATGTCCGTTGCCACGTTTGTTGGCAATATTGAGGTACTGATAGGGATGGCCCCATGGATCAAGATAGTCATCCGCATTTACATCTGCCAAAGAGTCTGGAAACTCTCCGCCACTGTCCATGGCGTAGGCGGTAATTAAGGTTGATATGATTTTAATGTCGCTGATGGCTTTGTTTCTGTCCACTCTGTCAAAGTAAGCGTTATACGACTGTTGTGCAATGGAGGCGAGTATGCCAATAAGAGCAATGGAAACGATAATTTCCAGTAAGGTATAACCTCTATACTCGGTATTGAGAGATGGGAATGCTGGGCGAGTGTGATTGGGTTTCGACATTATTACTTTAATGATTCCACTGGGGATAAGGCCATTCGATAGTATGGTATCCAGTGTAGTGGGGATTTGGTGATTTTGTCGAATTTAAGTTGTAATTACCCTTCTGCCTACCATAATGCCCGTTTCACCAGATCTGTTGAGAATAGTGATATGCGTAAAGTGACTGTTGCTGCCACCCAGATGAGTTGCACCTGGGATGTTCAAGAGAATATCCGTAATGCTGAGAAACTGGTGCGCGAAGCGGCTGCCAAAGGTGCACAGATTATACTGTTGCAAGAGCTGTTTGAGCGTGTGTATTTTTGCCAGCAGCAACATGAAGAGTATTTCTCGTTCGCCCGGACGGCCGCCGAAAACGACGCTATTCGTCATTTCCAGAATATTGCCAAAGAGCTGTCTGTCGTATTACCCATTTCATTTTATGAGCAAGCTGGACAATGCCTGTTTAACTCAGTCGTTGTAATCGATACTGATGGCAGTGTGTCCGATGTCTATCGTAAATCCCATATTCCCGATGGCCCCGGATATTCCGAGAAATTTTATTTCTCTCCGGGAGACAGTGGCTTCAAAGTGTTTAATACCCGATACGGTACGATCGGTATCGGCATTTGCTGGGATCAGTGGTTCCCGGAAACCGCAAGAGCACTTGCTTTGATGGGCGCAGAAATCATTTTTTACCCCACAGCGATTGGTAGTGAACCGCATGATTCAAGCATTAACAGTAAAGATCACTGGCAACGTACTCAGCAGGGTCATTCGGCCGCCAATGTGACGCCGATTGTCGTGAGCAACCGAATAGGCCGGGAGCAGGTGGGAGATTCAGAGATCACCTTTTATGGGGGATCATTCATCACCGATGAGTTTGGAGCCAAAGTCTGTGAGGCGGATGAAGTCACAGAGTCCGTGCTGGTACATACCCTGGATTTGGATGCTTGTGCCGAGAGTCGTCGAGGTTGGGGGGTTTTTCGGGACCGGCGTCCGGAACTGTATCGGCCATTGCTGAGCAAAGACGGCAAGCACTGGTAAATAAAGGTGCTGACAGATCTGATACTGTCGGTCCTCATCATATTGAGTGAGTACATCTCAGCAAAATATCTCTGGTGTATTACTCATCCGCTTCTTTACAATCATCACTGTCCAAAAGACAAATGATAAATATCCCCGGCGGCCAAAAGCCCAAGTGGATTAGAGGAGCGGAACATGCGAATATTTCATCGTTGGCTTTCCATTGTGGAAGGCTGTTTTCTGGTTGCCCTGGGCATTCATCTACTCAGTGTCGGAGGGTTGCTGATCAGCGGGACAGCCGGCCTGAGTCTGATTCTGATCCAAATTACCCCCTTTTCCTTCGGTCTACTGTTTTTTACCATCAACCTTCCCTTCTATATATTTTCTTACCTGCAAATGGGATTGGGTTTTACCCTTAGAACCTTTATCAGCGTGTCATTGCTGACGCTACTAAGCGAACTGATGCGGCGATTTGTTCATATTGAGATCGATCAGGTTGCCATCGTGGCAATTTTGGGAGGGCTGCTGATTGGTTTTGGGTTGATTCTGTTGTTTCGCCACCAGTCGTCACTGGGAGGATTCAACGTCATGGTGCTGTATATTGAAAAATGCTTTGGCGTTCATGCCGGTAAGACCACATTGGCGTTGGATATTCTGGTAATGATACTGGCGTTGGTTTTAATTGATGTGGATAAAGTAGCTTGGTCATTACTGGCATTTTTCACTATGGCATCAGTAGTGGGTCGTTATCACCGCCCTCCTACCTGGGCTAAGCCGTATCCAGCGCAAATCAGTGACCAACTGGAGCAGGCAGAAGTTATGGTGACAAAAGCAAAGAGCCATCAGACCGGCTGACCTTCTCGTTTTTTTAAGGTCCGAACGTCAGCAAGCTGCCGGCATTGCTGGTAGTGGTCATCATCAGTAAGAGCCAGATAATCGATAGGCTGACAAAACTGATATTGAGCCATGTTTTTCGAGTGGACTTAGACATTGCGCTTATTCATCCGATTTTCAGTTATTTTTCAGTATTGTGATCAATTTATCATTTTGATCAGTTCTGATTGCCGTTATTAAAATGTTAGTAACTCTGGCTATTAGCGCCAACAGGAAAAAAGTATGACTGACAGGATAATAACTATTTTTTGTGTGTCAGTTCTCAATTCAATCGGGTCTGATTGGCATTTAATAAATATTATCTTGATAACTATATGATGAATGTAAAGTCATAAATAAGAATGGGTATTGGGTTGCTACGTATATCTGGTTTAAAAAAGCTTTCTTTGATACTTCAATAGCCGGAGTGAGAAAAAATTTCTGACTTGATCTATCGCAATATTGATTATTACAAAAATGTTACAGATAAATTTTATGACTTTCAGCTGATCCGCTGAAAATGGATCTGATGTATTACTACTCCTTCATTCATATAGTGCTGGGAAAGAAATAGTGAATACGGCCTTTTTCAGAGGCCTCTTAAATCTCAGTATTAGTGCGATTTTGTTTTTAGAAAAATTTATCAACGAAATAACAGAACATTTTTCAATAGGTTCTCTTTTGCCTTGTTTTGTTAGAGAAAATAATTATTTGGGAATTCTGTTACCATCTGGAAAAAGCTGTTTGAATTTTAGGTTCACAAATTGAGGCTGCCAGGGCAGCCTCTCAATGAAAGAAAACTATTGCGAACTGACCGCCAGCAGTGGCTTCAGTGCCTCTTGTTCATCCTGTTGCATCACGTTACCTGCGCCTTCGGCAACATTGAAAGTGGCCATGGCGTTAATGAGCTGATCCAACTGGCGGGTTGCCAGGGTGCTGGTGTCCATTTCCTCCGCAGTTGTTTCTTGTGCGCTGGCCAGCGTTGTGGGCCCCAGTCGATCAAGTGTCGCTGCATTCCAGTTGGTACCATCGTCGAAACGGATGTTATCAAGGCGATAACGGCGAGTGCTCCATTTGCCACTGGTATACTTGAAATGATTCTGGATTGTAATGGTCTCACCTGTAGTTGTAATCATGGCAATCAGATTGTTCCCGGAGCGACTGAGACTGATGTCATCGGGCGAGATACCTTCCATAAATTGCAGAGTATCGGAATACTGGCTACTGCTGGCGATATAGTCGTAAGTGTAAATGGTGGTATCGCCATCGCCCTGTCCGAAGAGGTAGGTATCATTTCCGTTGCCGCCATTGAGATGATCCCCATTACCGCTGCCCCCACGTAAGATGTCATTGCCATCACCACCATAGAGTACATCCTTGCCAGAGCCTCCATAGAGAACATCATTGCCCTTATCGCCGTACAGAGTGTCACGGCCGCTGTCACCATAGATAGTGTCATTGCCAGCATTGCCGTGGAGCGTGTCATTACCATTGTTACCGTTGACTGTGTCGTTACCATTGCCGGCGTTGATGATATCGTTGCCATCGAGACCGGCAATAGTGTCGTGGGTGTTGAAACCGTTAATCGTATCTGCGAGATCGGTACCTTGTAATGACAACACCTGAACCTTGTTAAGGTCCCAACTGGTACCATCGGCAAACACAATGTTCTGCAACGTATAGCTACCGTAGGCAAAGTAATTACTGACGGTTATTATTTCACCGGTGCTGCCGACAGTCAGAGTAAGATTATTGCCGTTTCTGTTAACGGTAACGTCATCGGCAGTGACGCCATCAAGGAATTGCAAGGTGTCATTGTTGTTACTGGAAGTGTCGTAGTTGTTGATGGTGGTATTTCCATCACCGATATCAAACTGATAAATATCGTCGCCACCATCTCCCTGAAGATAATCATCGTGTCCGGACCCGCCACGTAAAGTATCACTACCTCCTCCTCCATAGAGTTTGTCCTGGCCTCCATCACCGAACAGGGTGTCGTTACCGTTACCCCCATAAAGGGTATCCTGGTCACCTCCTCCATGAAGAGTATCATTACCATCTTGACCATAAATAGTGTCGTTGCCGGCATCGCCGCTCAGGGAGTCATTACCGCTTCCCCCTTGAATATTGTCATTTCCACCCAGACCAACGATGATATCGTCGGAATCAAATCCCAGCAGAGTATCTGCGTCTTCGGTAGCCTGTTCTAGTGACATCTGCTGAATAGTTTCGACACTCCAGCGGGTCCCATCAGCAAACTCAATTGCACTCAGAACGTAGTAGTTATTGGTCGCAAAATAATTGGAAATCGTAATGATTTCTCCAGTACCTGAGATCGTGAGATACAAATTGTTGCCGTCGCGTTTGACACTGACATCTTCCGGGTTTATCCCTTCCAGGAATTCCAGTACGTCATTGTGGCCAACACCAGTATCATAGTTGTTAATGGTCGTGTTGCCGTCCCCTGTCATGAACTGATAGGTATCATCGCCGGAGCCGCCATCCAGGTAATCATTATGTCCGGTACCGCCACGGATAACGTCATTGCCAGCACCACCATAAAGTTTGTCCTGACCACTACCTCCGTTCAGAATATCGTTTCCGTTGCCGCCAGTCAGAATATCTTGATCGTTACCGCCATTAACAATATCGTTACCGTCACCACCATCGATGGTATCGTTACCGTCATCGCCAGACAGGGTGTCGTTACCGGCCCCGCCGTTGATGACATCATTGCCTCCCAGACCTGAGATCACATCGTCAGTATCGAAGCCAAGAATATGATCAGCTGCTTCCGTGGTCTGCATGGACATTCTTTGAATAGCCCCAACATCCCAGCCGCTACCATCGGCAAATTCTATGCTCAAGACATGGCGGTTATTGGTGACGAAATAATTATTGACCGTAATCACTTCCCCAGTGCTGACAATGGTTAACTGTAAATCATTGCCTTCGCGGTTGACGGTTACATCACTGGCGTCGATTCCAGTCTCGAACTTGAGCACATCGTTGTGACCGACAGCGGTATCGTAGTTATTAATAGTGGTGTTACCGTCACCAAGGCCGAAAATATAGGTGTCATCTCCCAGACCACCTTCAAGATAGTCGCCGTGGCCGGTTCCGCCATCGAGCACATCGTTGCCTGCATCGCCGTAGAGTTTATCCTGACCATCGCCGCCGCTCAGAATGTCATTGCCGTCACCGCCACTTAGCCAATCCTGGTCATTGCCACCATCCAGAGTATCATTACCCTGTTCGCCATAAAGCGTATCGTTGCCATCATTACCAGAAATCGTATCGTTGCCACCGCGTCCGTAGATAGTATCGTTACCGCCGAGACCGGATATTACATCATCAGTATCGAATCCGATGATCGTGTCGGCGTGCTCGGTACCTTTCATGGACAATGATTTAATAATGGCTGCATCCCATGAATTACCATCAGCAAATTCGATACTCAGAGTATATCGATCGTTGTTATCAAAAAAATTCGATATGGTAATCACTTCGCCACTGCTGGCGATCGTCAAATACAGATGGTTATCAATACGAGTAACAGTAATGTCTTCCTGATGAATACCTTCGAGGAATTGCAGTACATCATTGTGACCATTGGTGGTATCGTAGTTGTTAATCGTAGTGTCACCGTCGCCCAGTGCAAACTGGTAGATATCGTCGCCCAGACCACCTTCGAGATAATCGTCGTGACCGGTACCGCCGTGTAGAATATCGTTACCTGCTCCACCGTAGAGCTGGTCCTGGCCATCACCTCCGTGAAGGGTGTCGTTACCGGCCTCGCCATAAATGACATCCTGGTCTGCACCACCTTCGAGCTGGTCATTGCCATCCTGACCGTGGAGCGTATCGTTGCCATCGCCACCGGTAATGGTATCGTTGCCTGCCCCAGCCTGGACGTTGTCGTCACCACCCAGGCCATTGATGGTATCATCCATGTCAAAACCGAGAATAGTATCAGCCCCTTCGGTACCCGCCAGGGACATTTGTTTTATGGTATCGACATCCCAGACCGTTCCGTCAGCGAACTCAATACTGCTTAATACGTAGTAGTTATTCGTTTGGAAATAATTGCTGACCGTAATAACTGCACCGGTACTGGCAATGGTTAGATACAGATGATCACCTTCACGTCTGATGGTTACATCCGTTGGGTTTATACCTTCCAGGAATGTCAGAATATCTGTGTGACCAACGGCAGTATCATAGTTGTTGATGGTGGTGTCTCCATCATTGATACCATATAGATAGGTATCGTTACCCTGTCCACCTTCCAGGTAGTCATCATGACCTTCCCCACCTCTTAAAATATCGTTGCCATCATCACCATAAAGTCTATCCTGACCACTGCCACCGCTGATGATGTCGTTACCTGTACCGCCATGCAGTTCGTCCTGATCACTTCCGCCATCAATGGTGTCGTTACCGTTTTCACCGTAGATGGTGTCATTACCTTGTCCACCGGAGAGCGTGTCGTTTCCACCGCCACCATAAATAACATCATTGCCACCGAGACCATCGATACTGTCGTCGGTCTCAAAACCAGTCAGGTTATCGCTGCCACTGGTTCCCTGGAGTGAGAGCAGCTTGATATGGTCCAAATTCCACACTGTACCATCAGCAAATGTGATACTGGTTAGTACATAGGCATTGTTGGTGTTGAAATAGTTGTTGATGGTGATAACTTCACCAGTACTGATAACGGTCAGATAAAGATTATCGTCTTCGCGTAGAACCACTATGTCATCCGGACCGATACCCTCAAGGAATTGCAAAGTATCTGTATGGCCGGTAGTGGTATCGTAGTTGTTGATCGTGGTGTGGCCATCACCCAAACCATATTGGTATGTATCATTACCCAATCCACCTACCAGCACGTCTCCATTACCGCCCTCGCCGCGCAAAATGTCATTGCCGTCACCGCCGTAGAGCTCATCCTGGCCTTCACCACCGATAAGGGTATCATTGCCAGCCTCACCGTAGAGAATATCCTGACCATCGCCACCATTGAGGGTATCTGCACCGTCTCCCCCATAGATGATGTCGTCTCCATCGTTACCTTCAATGGTATCGTCTCCAGCATTACCATAAATGGTATCGTCGCCTCCCAGGCCGGAAATGCTGTCATCCGTCTCAAAGCCCAGAATCGTATCATTATCTTCGGTACCTTCCATCGACATTAAGCGGACATCATTGATACTCCATTCAGTGCCATCTGAAAATTCAATATGATGTATGACATAAGCATTACTGGTGTCAAAATAGTTGTTGACGGTAATCACTGCTCCGGTGCTGATGATCGTGAGATAAAGATTATTACCGTCACGATGTACATCAACGTCATTCGGGCTTATGCCATCCAGGAACTGGATAATATCGGTATGATTGATATTGGTATCGTAGTTATTGATGATGACATCGCCATCACCGATCGTAAACTGGTAGGTATCGTTACCCAGACCACCTTCCAGAATATCGCCGTCACCGGCACCACCACGCAAGACATCGTTGCCTGCGCCGCCGTAAAGATGATCAAGTCCTTCACCGCCATCGAGGAAATCATTACCGTCATCACCGTAAAGAAAATCATCGCCGCTGTTGCCATAGAGAGAATCATCTCCGGCACCACCGTGAATCGTATCGTTTCCACCCAGGCCAGAGATCTCATCATTGGAATCGAAACCCACCAGATTATCGTCACCATTGGTGCCCCGCATGGACAGGATTTGAATCTGTTCGATATCCCAGACGGTACCGTCGGCGAATTCAATACTGTTAATCACGTAATTATTATCGGTATTGAAATGATTGTTAATGGTGATAACAGCCCCGGTGCTGATGATCGTCAGATAGAGGTTATCGCCTTCTCGATATACCGTAACGTCGTCGGGGTTGACACCTTCCATGAACTGAATGATATCGACGTGGTTAATGGTCGTGTCATAGTTATTAATGATGACATCGCCATCGTTGATGGAAATCTGGTAAGTATCATTACCCAGGCCGCCCTCAAGGTATGAACCACCATTGAGAGTATCGTCACCAGCACCACCATACAACCTGTCGTTACCTGCACCACCGATCAGAATGTCGTTGCCGGCATCGCCGTAGAGAATATCATCACCGTCATTACCGGAAATGGTATCATTACCGTCATAACCATGAATGGTATCGTTTCCGCCTTGTCCGGAAATAGCATCGTCGGTTTCAAAACCCTGAAGATTGTCATCACCATCCGTTCCCTGCATGGAAAGAATGCGAATGGTATCGATGTCCCAAACGGTGCCATCAGTAAATTCAATGCTGTTGATAACGTAAGCATTGTTGGTATTGAAGTAGTTATTGATAGTGATAACAGCGCCAGTACTGACGATGGTCAGATACAGGTTGTCACCTTCCCGGTAAACAGTTACGTTGTCGGGAGAAATGCCATCCAGGAACTGAATGATATCGACATGTTCAACGTCAGTATCGTAGTTGTTGATGATGACATTACCGTCATCCAGCGAGATGCGGTAGGTATCATTACCAAGGCCGCCTTCGAGATATTCCCCACCGATCAGAATATCGTTGCCGATACCACCATATAAACTATCGTGACCGGCACCGCCATCGAGAATGTCATTGCCTTCATCACCATATAGGACATCGTTACCATTGTTACCATAAATGGTATCGTTTCCGCCGCCACCATGGATCACGTCATCGCTTTCGAAGCCGAGTAGAATATCGTCGTCAGGTGTGGCCTGCATCGACATTAGCTGAATCGTTGTGATATCCCACACGGTCCCATTGTCAAACACAATACTATTGATAACGTAAGTATTGTTGGTATCAAAATAATTATTGATAGTAATCACTGAACCGGTACTGACAATGGTCAGATAGAGGTTATTACCCTCACGGTGTACCTCAACATCATCAGGTGATACACCGGACAGAAACTGCAAAGTATCCGAGTGGTCTTCACCCGCATCCTCGTTATTGATGGTAATATTGCCGTCACCGATATCGTATTGGTAGGTGTCGTTGCCCAGGCCACCGGTCAGGATGTCGCCATCACCCGCACCACCGCGCAGGATATCGTCTCCGGTTCCACCATCCAGAATATCCTGGCCGGCACCACCGATCAGAACATCGTTACCGGCGCCGCCGGTGAGCGTATCGTCACCGCCGTTACCGTAGAGGGTGTCGTTGCCATCAAGGCCATCCAGGATATCATTGCCATCATAACCGATAAGAATGTCGTCGCCGCTGGTGCCCAGAATGACGAGTTGTTTGACTGTTGAAATGTCCCAGGTCGTTCCATCGGCAAAGATGATTTCGTCAAGCACGTATTCCTGGCTGGCGTCAAAGTAGCTGGTTACAGTAATGACTTCCCCAGTACTGATAATGGTCAGAACTAGATTGTCACCATCACGACGGGCAAGCACGTTATCGGCTTCAACACCTTCCAGAAACTGCAGAATGTCGTGATGACCAATTGTGTTGTCCTGGTTATCTATGGTGGTGTTGCCGTCGCCGATGGCAAACTGGTAAACATCGTTACCCTGGCCGCCCACCAGGATATCACCGTCACCGGCTCCACCGCGCAGAATATCGTTACCTTCATCACCACTGAGGTAATCCTGTCCATCACCACCCTGCAGTACGTCATCGTTCCTACCACCGTAAAGGGTATCGTCTCCTTCACCGCCTTCCAGAGTATCGCGACCGCTATTACCGTATAAGGTGTCGTCGCCTTCATTACCGTACAGATGGTCATGGCCAAAACCACCAAAAATGATATCGTCACCCGCCTGACCGGAAATACTGTCACTGTGAAAAGAACCGATCAGTATGTCGTCGCCGTCGGTACCCAACATGGACATTTGTTGAATGGTATCGAAATCCCAGACGGTATTGTCTGCAAATTCGACATTGAGTACATAGGCAGCACTGTCATCGAAATAATGGCTGATGGTAATGACTTCACCATTTTTCAATATCAGCAGCAAATGATCGTCCTCACGTTTGACGGTGACATCCTCGGGATTGATCCCTGCGAGCATTTGCAATACGTCAGTATGGTCAGTGGTTGTGTCATAATTGTTGATAGTGGTGTTGCCGTCACCAAGGCCAAATTGATAAGTATCGTTACCCTGACCGCCTTCCAGATAGTCGCCATCACCGCCACCACCACGCAGTGTGTCATAGCCGTCGCCACCATACAGTTCATCCTGACCCGCTCCACCGGTCAAGTTATCGTCACCGCTGTCGCCATGCAGAATATCGTTACCATCACCACCATCCAGGGTGTCATTACCATAGCCGCCAAAAACCGTGTCGTTACCATCGTTGCCAGACAACTGGTCGTGACCGTTATTACCGTAAATGATGTCGTTGCCGGACTGACCGGAAATCACATTGCCGGAATTATCACCGTACAGAGTGTCGTCAGCCTCGCTGCCCTGCATGGACATCGACAAGATGGCATCACGATCCCATTCCGTGCCATTCGCAAAACGAAATGCACTGATCAGGTATTCATCGCTGCTATCAAAATAGTGGCTGATGGTAATAACCTCTCCGGTGCTGATCATGGTTAGCAGCAGATTGTCTTCATCGCGCCTGACGGCAACATCATCAACATTGACTCCTTCCAGAAACTGCAGCACATCGTAGTGATCTATATCGGTGTCATAGTTATTGATCGTGGTACTGCCATCCCCCAGGTTGAACTGGTAAGTATCGTTGCCCTGGCCGCCTTCGAGGATGTCCCCGTCACCAGTACCGCCGTTCAGAATATCGTTGCCAGTGCCACCTTTCAGGGTATCCTGGCCGGCTCCGCCATTGAGGATGTCGTCACCGCTGCCACCATCCAAGAGGTCATCACCCTCCCCACCGTCAATAAAGTCGTTTCCATATTTTCCATTCAGGCTATCGTCACCATCGGTACCGCTAAGCTGATCGGCACCATTGGTACCATCTATCGTGCTGAGGATTTGTTGATCGAGTGAATTGTCTCGCATGTTTGTCTCTCCTTACTATATGAGGTACGTCTACCTGCCGAATGCCGTATTTTTGTTGTTTTGGCCTGTACGAACATATGTACGAAAACAGCAGGCGCGTTTATGGCCTGTCAGCATCATAGACAGCTATCATGGTTTATGACCCATAATCGGGTTCATTGGGTGATGCAGGGATGCATCTGCATTGACGGGAGGCCAATGCGGTTTCGGGTACCAGGAATCACTGCAGTTTTTCCAGGGTACCTGTCAACAGACAAATGGCACTGACACATCCATTTACCCGCTGAATTCACAAATAACCGCAACAACCTGTCTGGCTATGATCAGTACGGTGAGCTATCAGTAATATTTATTTTTCCGAAGCGACTATCTTTCTCTTAAAGATTCCTGACGATGTTTCAGTAGAGGAGTCAGAAAAAATTCAATGACCCGGCGATATCCGGTTTGAACCTCTGCGGTTATCGCCATTCCTGGTATCAGGTTGACATCTTTTCCTTCCACCCGAATATGGTTACTTTCCATTTTGAGTAACATACTGAAAATCAAGCCACGTTGTTCATCAATAATGGCATCGTCAGACACGTTGATGACCTCGGCATTAATAACACCATATTTTGTAAACGGGAAAGTATGTATTTTTATTTCCGCAGGCATACCTTCACGGACAAAACCGATATCCTGATTACCCAGAAATACTTCTGCTTCCAATATTTGTTCATCGGGTACGATCAGCATCAGTTGCTGTGCTTCAGTGACCACGCCACCAACGGTATTGATAGTGAGCTCCTGTACCTGTCCGGATACCGGGGCATAGAGGATGCGTTTGCTGTTGAGGTCGAGCGCTTTATTCAACTCTTCGCGAGTGCTGGTCTGTTGCTGATGCAGGGTGGAAATTTCTGATAAAAGAGAGGTGCTGATCTGGGCGTAATAGAGGTTGATCTGCTCGCGTACTTCGGCCGCAGCGGCCTGTAACTGAGTCATGTTCTGTTGCTCTGCGGCGAGATCCTGGAATTGTTCAATACGCTCCTGTTCCACTTGCAGATAGTTGATCTCAGAGATCAGATCTTTCTCCATCAGCGTTTTCATGTTTTCTGCCTGTTTGGTGACAATTGGCAGGGTTTGCTGCAGTTTGCTGACCACCTCTCGTGTAGCCGCCTGTTGAGCCTGCACTTTGGCCAGAGAGCTCGATAACACGTTCATTTGTGCGCGATACTGCTGCCATTGTTGTTGTAATAACTGACTCTGTAGGGTCTGTTCCTCAGTGGTGACATTCATGGCCGGATCAAACGTAAGCGGCGGTACAATAATGAGTTTTTGCTCTGCTTCCGGTTGTTGCAATAACTGTAGTAACGTTTGGTCAGACACTCGCCGTATTTGTAGATTATGCAGTTCCGCCTGCAGCCTTTGAGCATCGGCGAGCGTCAGGGCAGGATCGAGTTCAACCAGTGCCTGCCCCTGCTCAACGTGATCCCCTTCGCTGACCAGAATGGCCTTAACTACACCTTTTTCCAGTGGTTGTATTTTTTTGACCCGAGCACTGGGAATAATTTTACCTTCGGCGCTGGCAACAATATTTACCCGACCGAAAAATGCCCAGATCACCGCCAGAATAAACAGCACCAACAATACCCGGGCCAACCACCGGGCTTTGGGGTGAGGTGGCATTTCCTGAATTTCCAGGGCAGCTGGCAGAAATGCTGCAATAGTGCTTTGATGGTCATCGTTACTGGAATGGCCATCGCGGCGCCACGCCTCACGTAGCTGAGTCAACTGATTCATCCAATGCGTCCTTTATGGCTGGCTGTTCGGCGTTCCACTCGGAAAGAGGCATTTCCAGGGTGGGATGTACGCAGTTCAGTGGTACCGTGAATGGCAGCGGGTGTTGCTGCTGGTTCATTCTGATAGCTGTACAAACGGGCGTAATAACCTTGCTGACGAATCAGTGTCTGATGATTTCCCTGTTCGACAATGCGGCCTTTCTCCATCACGATAATGCGGTTGCACTGACGCACGGTGCTGAGACGGTGGGCGATTATGAACACGGTGCGACCCTGGCAAATACGTGTCATGTTGTCCTGAATCAGTCGTTCGGATTCATAATCGAGAGCGCTGGTGGCTTCGTCAAAAATTAGAATCCGAGGGTTGTGCAGCAGTGCCCGGGCAATGGACAGGCGCTGACGCTGACCACCTGAGAGATTACTGCCCTGCTCGCCGACCAGAGTGTCATACCCTTCAGGCAGTTCGACAATAAATTCATGAGCACCGGACATTTTTGCAACTTCAATGATTTGCTCCATTGGTACTGATGGATCTGCCAAAGCAATATTTTCCCGGATGCTGCGGTTAAACAGAAAATTTTCCTGCAATACCACGCCAATCTGGCGTCGCAGCCAGGTCGTATCGACGGTGGAAAGATCAACACCGTCAATCAGAATTCGTCCTGTTTCGGGAATGTATAAACGTTGTATTAACTTGGTGATGGTACTTTTTCCGGATCCGGACCGGCCGACGATACCAACCACTTCCCCGGCACCGATTTGCAAGCGGATATCCTGAAGTATCAATGGCGTGTCCACCCGGTAGCGAAAACGTACCTGATCAAACACCACTTCACCCTGTACCTGAGGCAGACGTGAGCGGTTGGGGTTAAAACCCGGTTCGCGGGGGGTGTTGAGAATATCGCCCAGGCGTTCGATAGAGATCCCCGCCTGTTGGAAGTCCTGCCATAACTGCACCAGTTTCAGTACCGGAGAACTGACGCGTCCGGCCAGCATATTGAAAGCGATTAACTGGCCAATGCTGATTTCACCATCGATGACCAGATGCGCACCCAGCCAGATGATCCCGAGAGTGGTGAGTTTATTGACCAGTCCGGCCACCTGATTACTGATATTGCTAAGATTCTGACTGCGAAATGATGCATGCACATAACTGGATAAATGATCTTCCAGCTTGCGCCGCATTTGTGGCTCCACAGCCATGGCCTTGACGGTGCCGATACCGGTAATGGACTCCGTCAGAAATGCAGTATTGGCAGCACCGTGTTTGAATTTCTGATTAAGACGATGACGCAGAATCGGTGCAACGATGATGGATAGCAGCACATAAAATGGAATAGCACCGAGCACAATGTAAGTCAGGGCCGGACTGTAGTACCACATGACGGCCAGGAACACACAAACGAAAAACAGATCGATCACCAACGTCAGTGCGGTACCGGTAATAAAATTACGTATGGTGTCGAGTTCACGTACCCGGGCGACATTCTGTCCAACCTGTCTGGATTCGAAATAAGCCAATGGCAGGTTCAAAAGATGGTTATACAGACGCGAGCCTAATTCAACATCGACCCGGTTGGTGGTGTGGCTAAACAGATAATTACGAAAACCGCCGATAAATGCTTCAAAGACGACGATGATAAAAAAACCGATTGCCAGAACATCAAGCGTCATGAAGCCGCGGTGCACAACCACTTTATCCATGACCACTTGAAAAAACAGAGGAATGACCAATGCAAACAACTGTAAGAAAAATGAAGCCAGTACAACTTCAGTAAACAATTTACGATATTTAATCAGGGAGGGAATAAACCAGGAGATGTCGAAAGTGCTCTGAGCGGATTCTCCAATGACCGATCGGCGGGTCAGCATGATCAGCTCGCCTGAACAGCATTGTTCGAATGCTTCCTGTGACAGCGATTCAGGTGTTGCTTTTGCTGGATTCTGGATCAACAAACTACGCTTTCCGTAATCATCCGTGGATACGGTGGCAACAACAAAATAACTGCCATCATGATGTTTGGCGATGGCCGGAAGAATACGATTTTCCAGCTTAGACAAAGGGAGTTTTATTTTTTTTGCTTTTAGGGTGAGAGATTTTGCCGCTAACAGAATTTCTGTGTCAGTAAAATTCAGCCCTGGTACCCCAAACTGATGTCTCAGTTGTTCAGGTTCAGCCGGCAATTGATGAAATCTTGCAACGGTAATCAGTGCTGCTAATCCGGTATCCATAAGCGGTTACATCACTCCATCAATACAAAAATAAAGGTATGGGATATTTGATAGAGATTTTTCAAGAATTGATAATTAACATGGTTATTTATCATTTTATTAAAAATCTTCATCAGACTAACAATTATGCCGACAACATGGATAATTCCCTTTTTTACCGGTTTTTAAGCACAATCAGCAATAGGTAATTGTGATGAGAATAGAAATATCTAATTTTGTTTTTATTTTTTAATATAAATTTCAAAGGCATTTTCGACACCATGAAATTTGTTTTTCGGGAAATAAAAAATACAAACTGAGCTGTATTGTCATTGAGTTTTTAAAAATAAAAAAACAATGACTATTTGTCGGACAAATATGACTGCTTTTTGACGATACAGAAATTGAGTCCGATACCGTATGCCACGATGTGAGTCTGAACGATGGCTGAATCGGTTTCTCCCTCTTTCATCCGTGAAAATAAAACTCACAAAAACTCACCGATTATTCACCGCCATTCGGAAAAATGCGTTTCCAAGGGCTGATTTACATGCCCATTCACTGAATCTCAAGAGGAAACGCTTATGTTCTCTGACATGTTGATGATCTGGTCCGATCAGCCTGGCACTTCGCTGGCGATCTGGCTGGTCGTAATGATTACGGTTCTGTATCTGGCCCGGGTACCGGCACACCAAATGATTAAAACCACGGGTCGCACCATCTACCGCTTTATGCGTACTTCTGCACGGGCCATCGCCCATGTGGAACAACAGGCGATCAAACGCAATAAAGAAGTCACCCTGGCGTTAGGTCAGGAAGCGACTGAGAAAACCATTGAACGGGAATTTTCCAGGGTCAATGACATCGTTGCCAAAGACTTGAGTCACTACCCGGCTCTGCATCGTCAAATCATGGACGCCATTGAGACGCTGGAGAAGGATTATCAGGCTGCGACGGATGCCGCACCAATGCCGCCGGAATGGCTGAGCGTGGTGGAAACCATCTCGGCGTTACCCAAACAAAGTGACCCGATGGTTTCCAATATTCTGGAAAACATCAAAGAAGAAGTGATTTCGGCACACGAGGAAACGCTGAAGGCCTACCAGAAGTCCAGTTCAGAGCGCCATCGTCTGCTCAGTGCTATGCAGCCTCAATGGCGAGGGCTTACTGGTTTGATGGAAAAAGCCAAAGGTGCGGTGGAAATTTCCCACGAGCGGGCAGAGTCCATTGATCAACAAATGGCTACTTATGAAGCCATTCGGGATCAGGATGACAAGGTTGCCAGGGCGTTGACCGTGTCTTCTATGACTCAGTTTTTTATCGCCGGTATGGTGCTGTGTGTTGCTGTTATGGGTGGTCTGATCAACTTTCAACTGATTGCGGTACCCATGTCTGAAATGGTCGGCGGTACGAGTTATGTCGGCTCTTTGAAAACCTCAGATATCGCCGCACTGGTGATCATTCTGGTGGAAATTGCGATGGGTCTGTTCTTGTTGGAATCACTGCGGATTACTCGTCTGTTTCCGGTGATTGGCCATATGGACGACAAAATGCGCCGTCGCATGATGGTCGTGACATTCTCGATCCTGTTTATCCTGGCCAGCATTGAAGCATCACTGGCGTATATGCGTGATCTGCTGGCGCTGGACCGTGAAGCGTTGCAACAGTCTCTGACAGGTGTGGGTACGGGTGTCGTGGAAGCTCAATTCCGCTGGATTCCGTCCATAGGTCAGATGGTTATGGGATTTATCCTGCCATTTGCGCTGGCCTTCGTGGCGATTCCTTTGGAGTCCTTCATCCATGCGGTCAGAACGGTTGTTGGTGTGGCGATGGTTGCAGTACTGCGGACTTTGATCATCAGTTTGAGACTGGTCGGTGGATTTGCCAATCACTCCAGCAAAATGCTCGTACACCTCTACGACATGCTGATCATGGTGCCGTTGACTATCGAAAACTGGGTTCGTGACGGCTTGGCAGCCCGCACCCGTAGTACAGAAACAGAGGTATATGACGAGGTGGAAGAACCGGTGTTGATGACGGAAAAGATGGACGAAACCGTTGAGGAAGCTGCCGTACCAAAGGTTGCCAGCCGCCGTAAAAAGACTACGACCACTCGCAAAAAACGCACCGAACCAGTGATCGATGATGACTTGGCGGCGCAGGAAATATAGGAGCATAGCAATGAAAAAATTAATGATATCACTCGGTATCTCTCTGGCGCTGATGAGTTGCAGCCAGCCAATGCCGACCAATAAAGCGGTGTACCTGCTGATCGATACTTCAGGGACCTATACCGAAGAACTGAATAAAGCCCAGGCGATCCTGAATTATCTCCTGGCCACACTGGACAGCGGCGACTCAGTCGCTGTTGCCCGGATAGACAGCGGCAGCTTCAGTGAAAAAGATATGATTGCCAAGGTAACACTGGATGAACGTCCCAGTGTTGCCAATGATCAAAAGCGCTCATTTAAGGACAAGATGGATGATTATGTTGCCACAGTGAAAAAAGGCAGTGCCCATACAGATATTACTGGAGGGATGTTACAGGCGACTGAATATTTGAATGAGACCGGGGCCGGTGAAAAATATGTGCTGGTGTTTTCGGATCTGGAAGAGGACTTGGAAAAAGGTCATATACGGGACTTTCCCATTACCCTTCAGGGAATTCATGTGGTCGCTCTGAACGTTACTAAGCTGCGCAGCGACAATATAGACCCGCGTGAATATATGAGTCGATTGGAAAACTGGCAGACCCGAGTGGTAAATGGCGGGGGTGATTGGCGGGTCATCAATGACTTTGAGCATCTGCATACGCTGATTGCCGCACGATGAGCAGTGCCATTTGTGGTCATCAGATTCTGTTGCCGGATCAGGCTGTCGGACGATGGTTGTATCAGTATTCTACAATCGCCCGGCAGATCAATGATCCGGCTTTTTTAGTTAGGGATATACCTGATCAGGGACGATCTCTGTGGCATTTTTCCATTTTTTACGCTCCTCTTTTTTATCTGCAGCCGTTTCGGTATCCGCTGTATCTTTGGCTTCCGTTTCTTTCGGAGTCACCGTGTCTTCAGACGGCTGCGTTGCCGATGGCTGTTCTGTCACTGAGTCAGTGGTTGTAGGTTGGGCGGTGACTTCCTCTGAGGTGTTCTGTGGAGCGGTTGCTTCAGTTTCAGGCGCCACCTGAACAGATTCTGTTGCCTTTGGCTTGCTGCCAGGCAGTAAGAAAGAGGTTTTTTTGAAGACGACTTTGAAACCGATGCTCATGACGGTTGAGCCATTTTCAAATGGTGCCCGGTAAGTGGCGGCGAGCCCCAGGTCCACCGGCCAGCTGTCTGGCAGATGATATACACCATCGGCCTGTAACTGATAACCAAAGTCGCCAATACCTGTGTTGTCTTTGAAGGTATCGTCAACATTTCCAAGAGGTGTTTCGGTAAAGCGGTCTGTGAAATCAGAAATGCCATAGGCCAGACCTCCACCGAGCCAGAGGTCGAACCATTGAATCTTTGGAATTCGAGCCTGTGCCAGAGCTGCAAAGTCGAAACTGCTGACGTCTTCATGAATCACGTCGTCATCACCGACAAATTGGTCATTGAAATAACTGAGATTCAGCCCTGCACGATAGTTTTCCTGGAACCGATAATAGCCTCCCAGGGTGTAGCGCAGGCTGGTCTGGGTGTCGGTATCTTCAGTGGATGAATGAGAATAAGAAAATATGCCGGGGTTGATTGAGGCATCAAAACTGAGAGGCTCGTAGCAGAATGCAGAGCTGCTGGCAAAAAGACTTACGGCGGATAATAAAATCAGCTTTTTCACGAAAAATTTCTCCTTAATACTTAACGCTGTTTTCCTTTCTAACAAAGTAATTGCTTCACGGAAGGAAAAAAATGACAGACAGTCTTGAGGTGTGAAGCTCGGTTACCAGGGGACTCAAACATAGTCGTGTCTCCAGGCTGCTTGAATTCTAGCTGTTTTTCAGACAATTTCAGCGAAAGAAGAGAAAAAAATTGAGATTTTGTCGTAATTTTGCGACATGGCCGACAATCAATGTGTCCGCCCTGAACCCCCTTAACAGAAGAGAAGACCTTATGGCAGGCAAAGACAGACAAATCACTCTTAGATTCCTGGCAGAACCGTCAGATCAGAACTTTGGTGGCAAAGTCCATGGTGGAGCGGTTATGAAGTGGATTGATCTCGCGGCATATGCCTGTGCAGCAGGCTGGAGCGGTCACTATTGCATTACCGCCTACGCTGGCGGTATTCGCTTCGTCAAACCTATCCTGGTGGGGAGTATCGTCGAGGTTTCAGCTAAAGTGATCTATACCGGCCGAACCTCCATGCATATTGGTCTGGATGTTCGGGCCGGTGATCCGAAGGAATCAGAACGTTATCTGACCACTCATTGCATCGTTATCATGGTGGCGGTGGACGAGGACGGTAAGCCCACGGATGTGCCGGAATGGGTCCCCACCACTAAAAAAGATATGCGATTGCGGGAGTCAGCTATCCGGTTGATGGAAATGCGCAAGAAAATCGGTGCCGAAATGGAGGCCCACGTCAAAACCTGAAGTGTCTGTGGTGGCAGGGTGGTTGGATATCCAGACACCCTGCCAGGTGTTATTGCTGTGTTCGGTACTGTTGGATCTCTCCGACGACCTCAGAAAAGCGCCGGTTGGCTTCGGTTGAACTGTTGACGGTAGTGGTGACGGCATCCAGAACGTTACGGGACTGCTCATTGATGATCTGAATGTTGCCGTTAACATCGTCCGCGACCTGAGACTGCTGTTCTGATGCAGTGGCAACGCGCTCGATAGTCTGGTTCAAGGTGTCAATAGAGTTGAATAGAGCGCTCACCATTTTGACGTTTTCGGAAACCTTGGCTTCTGTATCAGATGCAACTTCCGAACATTTTTGCATCGATGTCAGTGCCGAACGACCCGAATCGACCAGTGATTCAATCATTGAGCGGATCTCCTCGGTTGATCCCTGGGTTCGTTGTGCCAGGTTGCGAACCTCATCGGCTACCACGGCAAATCCCCGGCCCTGCTCTCCTGCCCTGGCAGCCTCGATGGCGGCATTAAGGGCCAGGAGATTGGTTTGTTCCGCAATCGATTCAATGGTTAACAGAATGCTGCTGATCTCTTCAGTATGGCTGGTGACCCGTTGTACGGCTGAGTGGCCCTCTTCCACTCCATTGTGCAGAGATTGAATGGAACCCAGAATAACCTGCATCCGTTCACCGCCTTGAGTGCTCTGGGTTTTGATTTCATCGGTTTCCCGAGCGGCTACCTGCATATCTTCAGAAATTACACCGCTGGTTTGGGACATTTCATGAACGGCAGATGCGACCTGATCGATGCGGGAAAACTGGTCCTGATTTTCCTGCAGGGCCCGTTGCGAAAATGACATCATCTCATCCATGCTTGAACGGGATTCAACTGATTTGTCGAGTAACATCCTGAAAGAAAAAGTCAGGTGGTCCAGGTGATTGTTCAAAGCATCAATGATGTCACCAAACTCATCTGTGGACTGTGAATTGACACGTACCGAGAGATCTCGCTGTTCTGATACTGCCTGCAATACCTGATGGATATTTTGTACTTTGTTTCGGGTAAGTTTTATAAACAGACGCAGCAGCAGCACTAGAGGAATCAACGTGGCTGTGGTTAGGACAAGCAGGAGATTGCGGGACCAGAATTTATTCCGGGTAATGGTTGTCGCTGTATCATGGATTTCAGCAGAAATGTGATCTGCCAGTTGTTTGACCTGAGTGATCCGTTGAGTGGCCAGATTGAACCAGTTGGATGGACCTGATATACCGTTGTTTTCCGGGTTGTTGCTGAAACGGCTGGTAATGGCATCCACTTCTTTCCAGGCAGGCTGGTTCATGAGGTCATTCAGCATGGCTTTATCCGTTGCATTGGCATATGTCTGAAAATTGGCCAGCCAGAATTGTTCATCACTGATGTAATCGGACACCTCCGACTTGAGTTTATCGCTGGCTGTACCGCTGGCAAAGATACCATTGAGTGCCCCCCTATACTGGCCAATGCGTTCTTTCATCCATAACAGCGTCAAACGAACCTCCAGCAGTTGGGTGAGTTTTGGTTCGCCAAGTTCACTGAGTAACCCCTGAATAGAGTTCAGGGCTCGGCGGTTGAGTGTTGAATAGTAATTAAATGCGCCGTTTTTAGGGTCCAGGCGATCCACTTTCTGGCGAACAGCAGGTTTGTTGGATAAAAACGAGATGACTGGTTTCAACAATTCACGAAGATATTGTTCAGGGATACTCTGAAAGTCCTCGACTGACAGAGATTTCAATACACTGCCGGTCTCATCCGCTACCTTTCGTTGAGCGAGCAGAGCATCGCGGCCTTTACTGCCACCCGAACCAAGGAACCCGGCGGTCAGTCCCCGTTCCACTGCATGGGCGTGTGCGACAGCATCCAGGTATTGAGACAGCCTGATCAGGTCTTCGGCCAGCTTTGCCTCCTTAATATTCTGGTTGAAAATATTAGTTAGCAGTATCACCAGGACCACGGCAAAAGCCGATGGCAGCAAACAGGCAGTGACAATAATGTGTGATAGCTTCAGGTTGGAAAGAAAATTCATTCGGTTTTCCCCATAGACTTATTCCGTTCACGCTTCATCCAAACAGATGAAGGATAAAAAATGACAAATAGATGTAAGGGAACCTCTGAAACAAGGCCTATTTTCGCACAGGACGTTGTCAGCCCCGTCTCATATCCTCATTTACACCGTAAATTGCAGCGTTGCGAGTAGTGCTTTCTCGCCTGCATCAAAACTATTCCTATTTTTCAGAAGTCCCATTACAGTCGTTATCGGCAGGTGTGATGAAAAAAGAACCATAATGGGCGAAAACGAAACTTTTCTGGGACATACAATGGGCTCCTGGCTACCCTGCAGTGTGGTAACTTCCGTCGACCGTTTATTTCTTCAATAACATCTCGACTAGAATTCGTCCCAATCATCGTGAGCTTCTTTGACTGCTTGGGGTTTTCTGGGCGTAGCGACATTTGTTTTGACAGGTTTGCTGTGCGCCGGTTGCTGACTTTCAGATTGAATTACTTTTGTCACTACACCGGTGTTAAAGCGTCCTACCGCTTTGGCCAGTGCGCGGGCCTGTTCCTCGAGAGACTGGGCGGCGGCGGCGGCTTCTTCAACCAGTGCGGCATTTTGTTGAGTGACACTGTCCATTTGCCCAATGGCCTGGTTGACCTGCTGAATCCCGGAACTTTGTTCTTCGGACGCATTCGCTACTTCGCGCATGATATCGGTAATACGTTTGACCGCTGACATTATGTTTTCCATGGTTTCCCCGGCCTGTTGTACCAGGCGGGTGCCACTTTCAACTTTCTCAACAGAGTTGGCGATTAACTGTTTGATTTCAGTGGCAGCGTCAGCTGAACGTTGAGCCAGACTGCGTACTTCACCCGCAACAACTGAGAACCCCCTGCCTTGCTCACCGGCGCGGGCAGCTTCAACTGCGGCATTTAAGGCAAGAATATTGGTTTGAAAGGCAATACCATCTATGACCGTTATGATGTCTGCAACCCGTCGGGAAGCATCATTGATACTGCTCATATTGTGCACTACTTCATTGATCACCTCGTTGCCTTTGGCGGCAATACCCGATGCATCAGCAATGAATTGATCCGCCTGGCGGGTGTTTTCAGCATTCTGTTTAACCGTGGTGGCCAGCTCTTCCATGCTTGCGGCGGTTTCTTCCAGCGATGAGGCCTGTTCTTCAGTTCGTGAGGAGAGATCGGTATTACCGGCCGCAATTTCACCGGCAGCACTGTTGATGCGTTCGCCTGAATCCGTTATCTGGATAATTATATCACTGAGATTTTTGATGGAGCTGTTGACCGCATCACGCAAGATAGCAAATTCACCTTCAAAATTTCCGGCCATTGTGTGGGTCAGGTCACCATCGGCCAAAGACGACATCACAGAACGTGTTTCTGTCAGGACTTTTTCCACCATCAGTTGGTAGCGCTTCTGGTCGGTGACATCGGAGGCATATTTAACAACTTTGTATACTTTCCCGCTGGCATCGCTTATCGGATTATAAGAAGCCTGAATCCAGATATCCTCGCCGTTTTTATCCTTTCTCTGGTACTCTCCAGCATTAAACTGCCCTTTCCCAAGCTGTTCCCAAAATTGCCGATATTGATCACTGGCTGCATATTCCGCATCCACAAAATTACGATGGTGTATGCCTTTTGCTTCTTCGCGTCGATATTTGATCAGGTTTAAGAAGATATCGTTGGCATCAATGACTGTACCATCCAGATTAAACTCAATCACACCCATGGATTTATTGATGGCATCAATCTGGCCGCGATAATTGGCATTGCGTAACTTTTCCTCAGTGATATCTGTGGCATATTTGACGACTTTGTAGACCTGATCATTCTGATCCCGGATCGGATTGTAGGACGCCTGGATCCAAACTTCCCTGCCTCCTTTGCCAATACGTTTGTATTCACTGGCGTCATATTCCCCCCGTCTGAGTTTTTCCCAAAAAGACTGATATTCCGGGCTGGCTGCATAAGCCGGGTCTACAAATATCCGGTGGTGCTGGCCTTTAATCTCGTCCAGCTCATAACCGAGCAGGCGTAGAAAATTGGGGTTGGCATGGATCACCGTACCATCCAGATTAAACTCGATCACCCCCATAGATTTATTGATGGCATCCACTTGGCCCTGCAGCTCGTTGAGTTCGGGATAGTCATTGAGAACTGCCTTGCGAATACGGCTAAACAAGCCGTCTTTTTTCTGTAGTCGCATATGAACCTCATATCCATAATATTGAATGCCTTTTCAAGGCTGCTATGTTGGCTATTGCTATGTGAAGATAGTGATCTAGTTAATTTAAATTTCTATTTACTTAGGTATAGCAGTAAATGTGGGTGACGGTACCGACTCATCCAAAAGTACTATCGTAGTGGCGAACATTTTCCGATAATGCAATGTCACGGACGGATGTATGCGTTTATGGCACCTTCTTTGTAACGGGAATCCCGTGAAAATGTGCCGCCGGTAGTGCTCTTCTTTGCTGAGTTGTAGCTGGATGATCCTGTCAGCCATGCTCATACTGGCGTTTATCAGTTCATCCATTGGTTTGAGTGCGAAAGGTGGGTTTGATGAATGGTCATCGGAATATCCGATAGATATTAGTTTTGGTTATTTTCATTTGTGTGCTGATGCCGGCAAATCAAACCACGGATGTGAGACCGGTCTCATTATCAATAATATTCGATGGTATCGCAGATTTGCGTGCTTGTGTGACACCTAAAATAACGCGATGATCAATAGGCTTCATGAAGTCAGCTGTCGTTACGTTTTTACCCATGCAGTTAATGGCATAACAAAAAGTAAATTTGGGTTACGACATATTATCGATTTTAGTTCTTCCAACCAACCTAGTTAAGTTGTCAAAAACAAAAATGGTTCCAATCATGAAAAATGTTATAAAAACGGTCATGAAAAGAGCGCGTGTGTTAGGTGTCACCGTTGCCTTTCTACCAACACTTGCATTAGCAGATTTTGGTTTGAGCAGCAGTAGAGATTTCTATACTGTAGATACGGGTGCCGGGCTTACCTTTAAGGTACGGCGAACGGACAACGGTGTCAGTACTCAGTCTGCCGGAGATATTGCCTCGTTAAAATATTACGGTGTGGAATATCAGAATCAGTCGCGTGGTTCACAGGTTAATTCAGGATTTGACTGGTTGTATTCGAATACTTCCTCAGTTTCAGTGAACGCCACGACTGTCAACAATCAGTTTATCAAGGTGACGGTTAATGCCGGTAACCTGACGCATTACTATATGGCCCGCAGAGGTTATCCTCATATCTATATGGGCACTTACTTTAGCACTGAACCGAATATACATGGACACGTTCGCTACATTATGCGGTTAAGCTCCAGCTTACTGCCTAATGGTCCGGAGCATTCTGACTTGCGCGGTACGGTTTCCACTGTCGAAGCATCTGATATTTTTGCCATGGGCAATGGCGAGACCCGCTCCAAGCACTATTCCAATATGCGCCTGAAAGATTGGCAGTACATTGGTGCAACCGGTGGCAATGTGGGCATGTGGGTGGTCCGTGGTAATCAGGAAGGGGGTTCCGGCGGCCCGTTTTATCGTAGTCTGTTGACTCAGACGACGGATCGCGATCAGGAGCTGACCTATATCGTTAATTACGCAGAAGCCCAAACGGAAGCATTCCGTACTGGCATTTTGAATAACTACACCTTTGTGGTGACCAATGGCTCCCAGCCAAATACCAATATCGACACCTCTTGGTTTTCCCAGATGGGGCTGAATGGTTATGTGCCATCCTTCTCACGAGGTGTGGTTGCTGCTGTGGGTATTAACGGTCGTGACAGTCGTTATGAATATACGGTGGGATTTGCCAACAGCAGAGCTCAATACTGGGCAGATACCAATGAAAGTACCGGTTTTTTCAAGAGTACAGACATGCTCCCTGGTACGTACACTATGACCATCTACAAAAATGAGTTGGCGGTTTACAGTCAGAATGTGAATGTTTCAGCAGGTGGTTCGACGCTGTTGCATACCATTAATATTACCAATGATCCAAGTTATGCGTCAGCCATCTGGAGAATTGGTGACTGGGATGGTTCTCCGCAGGAGTTCTACAATGGTGATAAACTCACCATCATGCACCCCTCAGATACTCGTATTTATAATTGGGATCCAGGTAACTTTATCGTTGGGACTCATGACGACTCGCATTTCCCTGCTTATTTCTGGAAGGACGTCAACAATAACCACATCATCTATTTCAAACTGAGTCCGGCAGAGTTGTCCAGAGCGCATACCATCCGGATTGGCTTGACCTGTGCGTTTTCTGGTGGCCGGCCACGGCTATATGTTAACAACTGGACCTCACCAATCATGAGCCCGTCAACTCAGCCCAAAACCCGGACGCTGACTGTGGGTACCTATCGCTGTAACAATGTGACTTACTCCTATGATGTGCCAGCAAGTGCTTGGCAGCAGAGTTCCGGAGACTGGAACCGACTGGTTATGGAAGTGATCAGTGGGTCGGGTGGATCAGGATATCTGTCTCCAGCCATCAGTGTGGATGCAGTCGAACTGCTCGATTGATATTCAGTGCCTGCCGGTCTCTTCCGGCAGGTATTCAGTAGTACTTACAGGCCGTTTACCGGCCTGTTTTTATATCTGCAGCGTATAGAAAATTACTGCCGTGACGCCCGGTACGCCGCTATCTCAGGTATCAGCTGCTGAAAGCGTCGCAGGCTCTCGGGTGGCCAGAACTGTTCCCGTTTGTAATACTGCTCCACGATCGGCGTATCACCGCTCAATGAGAGCCATGGCTGCCTGGATTCGGTGAATATATGGATATCCGGAGGCAATTGGTCCGGATCATCGAGAGTGCCTACACGGACGAACGAAATCAGCTTCCCGGCGCCACCATAATGGCTCCACACGGCGATATGGCAATGTGGACAGCGGGCAATTTGTTGGCCTAGACCACTCTCAGTCGGGGTATCGACCAAATCCGGATGGCCGGATAGCAAACTGACCTGCCGGCTTTCTATCATGGCATTCAAAGCAAATGCACTGCCGGTTTCCCGTTGGCACCAGCGACAATGACAGCAGTGTACAAATAACGGCCGGGCTTCGATGCGATAGCGGATGTGTTGACAATCGCAACCACCTTCCATGGGTGTCCATTGGGTATTGCTCATCATCATCTCCTTATGCATTCGTTTGATTGGATGCTGTCGGCCGTAATGTCAGTTTCGGTCTGCAGGATGGTTGACCCCGTCACCCATCGGTACCTCCCCCAGCGCATATGGATCAACGCCTTCCAGGCAGCCAACGTTATAACCGTATTCCTGAGGGTTGGAGCGCCGCTGGTGGTGCGTATAGATGCCACATATCGAGCAAAAATAATGTTTGGCGGTAAGGGTGTTGAATTGATAAAGCTTCAGCGCCTCATGGCCTTTGGTGATGTGAATATCGGCTTCGGTGGTGGTAGCCATAATGGCTCCTTTTCGCCGGCAAATGGAACAATTGCAGCGCCGTGGATTAACGATACCATTGGGTAAAGTGATTTCCATTTCTATTGCGCCACAATGGCAGCTGGCCCGGTGAACAGGTTTTATGTCGGTATTGCCTACTTTTCGAATCATGCAGTGGTACCTATAACGTATGTTGTTTGAAATATCGCGTCAGTAACGTTTTCCACTCGTCAATAAATTCATCATAAACTTCTTGGGTGAATTCGGCGATAAATGTCTCTCCAGACTCACCAAGCGCGATATATTCATAGCCCACTTCAACCCGGGTATGGTTCAGTGGCAGTTCGGTGCAATCCACGGTCACAATACCTACTTTGTCTCCAGGCTCAATCTTATAAAACTGAACATGGTGCTTTCGGAGATCGTAGCGTTTGACGATCCAGATGGCATCGTTTGCTTTATGGTCGTGATGACCGGTGATAAATACGTAGTCTTCGCTGAGCTTTGTGGTTCCCATCACATTGGTATATTCCCATCCTGGCACCCATTTGGTTTCACCTTCCGGGCTGAACAGTGGAAACAGTTGGTCGATAGACTGTGATATGTCGAAACTGGCGCTATGGCGGATGGTTTTCATGGATATTTTGCCTCGGGGTGGGAGCGTCGGATATGGGGATATAAGAATACTGCTGCCATGAGTGACATGCCCGCGGTTTTCTAAAATATCGACAAACAGGAGGCGGCATGAAAGCAGGCCTGGAAAGCGACATCCAGGCCCGTCTGAATGATATTCAGAACAACATTATTGCCAGTACTGCTGGTTACTGCTGGTCAATGTTTTCAGGGTGGCCTGGCTGCCATTTGCTTCGATGACCAGTTTGGGCATGGTACGCATGGCAATTGCGCCTGTGCTGCTGATATTGAAACGCTGATTGGCATTGCCCCGGCATTTGGCAATGATCAGGTTAGCTCCATCGCTAAATGATCCCGAGTTATCAAGACAATATTCAGCATCCTGGAGATTGCGGATCAGGCCGCTGTGGGGGTCATAATTCCACTGTTGCCAGGCTTCCCCGGAGCAATACCACAACCCCACATTGTTGCCTTCCGCCATGTTGCCATTGGTGACATCAAGACACTGACCGGATGCTGCGTTGACCAGGGGCTGAAAACCGGCCTGCACTGATGAAGATTTGAGTGGAGCGTAGATGACACCGAGCTTGTCAATTTCATCACCGCTGCGGCCATGAAACCCGACAATATTCCAACCTTCAGGAGCCGTGAACGTGGTGCAGTCATCAGTATGGGAACCGGCGCTGAGCGTGCGGTTTTGGTTGCTGGTCAGGCTGGCATAAAAAATACGGCTATGGTTACTGTACTGGCCGACACAGAACGTAGCCGACTGTAGATACTCGCCATCTGTAAACGTCAGATCGTATGCTGTGCCACCCTCGCCACCGTGGGTCATAACGTAACCGGATGCCAGACTGGTTTGAATCTGGTCGAGCCGGCGCCCGGCCCGTAGGCCGATTTTCCGAACTACGGGGTGTTGTGGTAACAAGGCATAATCGTTGAACTCCAGTCCATATGCACCACCTATGCGTTCACTGAAGCGCCATAGGTCGTTGGTTTCGTATGTCCACCCAGATTCAATCGGGCGGTGGTCAGATAATTCCAGACCGTCATTGGTCAGGGCATCTTCCCGCACCCCGTAGGCATAGGGCTGTAGCTGCAGATAGCCATTATCCCGATAGAGAACCTTATCAACGATTTCACAATTGGCATCTGTCACTGCAGGACTGCAAACCAGGGCATCAGCACCTGATGCGGGAATATCGTCGGTATGCACCAGTTGTAGCCAGGCATCACTGAACCCTCGGTCCAGAAATTCACGGATGTTGTCGCCACTGCGGGTGTAACGGGTGTTGGTATCGCCCATGATAATGACCGCATTACCGGCCGAATGCAGTTCGATATAACTCGCCAGTTGCAACAGGTTGGCGCGACGGGCGGCAAGATCATTAGGCTCGGTCTGGGCTTGAGTATGCAGGTTATAGATGTCCACAAACACGCCATCCTGAAGCTGCGTTCTGGCCAGCGTAAATCCTTTCGGTGTCAGGCAGTCTACCCCCGAGCAGTCGTTCCATCTGACCCGCGCCCAGTCTTCATAGGAAAACCGGCTCATGGTGTTCAGTCCACTGCCGATAGCCGCACCGCCAGAGGTGGGTGACCGGTAAGGGTGATCATTACAGGTATCGTATAAGGTCGCATGGTAATTGAAATCTTCCTGCACATTCACGATATCGAATGCATTGACATAACAGCTGATTTGCTCGGTCGCTTCCTGGCGGTTTGATTCCGCGCTGGAGATAATTTCCGGCAAGCCTGCGACATTGTAAGTCAGAGTCGAGAATTCTCCGCTGGCGGCCTGGCTGTGACCCATACTGAGAGCACATAACAGAGATACAGAATAACGATTAAAAAACGGGTTCATAAACACTCACTGTTGTTGTTATGGGAACGCGAGTCTAACGGGGCAATATTTCAGTGGGATAACAGATGGCACCGAACGCAGATATTCAGGACGCATCAAAAACAAACAGAGGTACGCGTCGGTTCGAGGTTATTGCAAACTCCCTGGGACTACATACTCAACGATCCACTCGAACCAACTAAACTAATGAAAGTGAAATTTCAATTCAATCTGCTTTGGAGTTTTTATTTCATTCTTTAGTACAGGCAAACGTTGTGATGAATATGACCAACTGCAGGTATTAAGTTTCTGATCATCGCCAGAGTGGCTGCTTTCAGCCCTTGAGCAGATTGGACAGGGCCAGGATGAATCGCTCCAATTCCTCGTCACTGTTGTAATAGTGTACGGAGGCTCGTAACAAATTGGGCAATTGCCGCCGGGTGGCATCAATAAGGGTACTGGAGGGATGGCTCACACTGAGATGAATCGCTTGGGCGCGTAACTGGTCTCGAATTTCCAGGGCATCACGGCCTGTTACAGAAAAACTGACGATGCCACACTGTTGACGACCAATATCCCGAAGCTCTACTGCCGGTAGATCTGCGAGTAGTGCCCGTAACCTGCTCGCCAGTCGGGTGATTTCCCGTGCAATGGCATCGATTCCAAGTTGCAGAGCATAGTCGACAGCCCTACCCAAACCCAACTTGGCAGCGTAATTGTTTTCCCAGTTTTCGAAGCGACGGGCATCCGGGCGCAGGGTGTATTGATCGGCGCTGCTCCATTGGGCGCCAAACAGATCAATCATTGGAGGATGTAACCGGGCGATTTGTTCTGAGCGTACATATAGAAACCCTGTTCCGCGAGGGCCGCGCAGATATTTGCGACCGGTGGCCGTGAGAATGTCACATTGGATGTCTGTAACATCCAGGGGTAAATGCCCGGCAGACTGGCACGCATCCACCAAAAACAGAATATTATGACGACGGGCAATAGCGCCGATGGCGGCAACCGGATTGACCAGTCCGCTATTGGTTGGTACGTGGGTAATTGAAATCAGTTTAACGCGCTCATCCAGCATCTCTTCGAGTGCCTGCAGACAGACCTCTCCATATTCATTGGAAGGAATAACGTCAATCTGCACGCCTTTTATCCGTGCCATGTGCAGGTAGGCTACGTAATTAGAGGCGTACTCTGCTTCAGCTGTCAGGATTCGGTCTCCAGCCGCAAACGGGATGGCATAAAATGCCATCATCCATCCTACAGATGCGTTTTCGACAATGGCGATTTCTTCTGGCTGACCATGAATCAGATCAGCCACTGATTGATATACGCGTTCTAGGTCATTTGCTCTGAGTGCGGCGGCTTCGTAGCCACCGATTTCGGCTTCCAACCGAAGATAATCAAGCTGGGTTTTGAGTACCGGTTCTGTCATGAGTGAGGAACCGGCGTTATTGAGGTGCAGGACTGATCGGGTTCCAGGAGTCTCTGCTCTGATTTTATGTTTATCAATACCCATATGACCTCCCGCCTGCTGAAGACAGGATTACAGCATGTAGATGAACTTTTCATCAAATGATTTATGGGCATTGTGAGCCAGCAATGATGGCTGCGACAGAAATGACAATCTCATTATTTTATAAATGTAAATGATATGAATTATCGTTTAATAAAAAGACCCGTGAACCCAATATTGTTGCTGTCTTGATGATTGATAAGGAAAACGACTATGTTCATTACCACCGCAACGGTTCCCACTCCATCTGCCAGCCTGTATATCAAAAAACTGTGCAAGCATTTTGCGCATCGTATTGAAGTCTCTTTTGATGATGAGCGCGGCGAATGCAAACTGCCGATCGGACCCGTCAAACTGCTGGCAAAACCGGATGCGCTGCATGTACAGATTCAGGTGCAACAGCAGAGTGATCTGGAAAAAGCCAAAGATATCATCGAAAGTCATTTTGTCCGTTTTGCCCACAAGGAAAACATTCAGACCATGGATTGGGTGGATCAGTAAGTGGATGGCCGCCTGATTCGCCTGAATCAGGCATAAGGATTAAACTGGCATGTGAAAGGTATACATCTAAAGACCAGTGTAGAGATATGGTTTTGAGCATATAACACCCTGTTGATCAGGTCATTGATTCGCTATTTATCCTAATTTTCTGGCTTCAATCCACATATTTGAGATTTTGCCTGATACTCATTTTATAAAAGTTATCCCCCATTTTGGCTTCAATTGGTATTGTATTGGTCTTTAAATAAGCCATAGCAAATCAATTTCAGTGGTGTATGCACCCATGACGGCAACTCATGAACCTCTGTTTCTAGGCATTGATGGCGGCGGCACCCATTGCCGTGTGCGCCTGACGGATCACTCCGGAACCATTATTGGCAACGGGCTATCTGGTAGTGCCAATGTGTATTCCAACCCTTATGGAACCCTTGAATCCATCATGCAGGCGGTCGATCAGGCACTGGAACAGGCTGGTCTGGACGGTCAGGCAATGCAGCGGATCTATGCTGGTATCGGATTGGCGGGGGGTGCCATGCCGACGGCTGTCGATTTCCTGCAGCAGTGGCAGCATCCGTTCGCCAGAGCCCGGTGTGTCAGCGACTCCCACGTTGCCTGCCTGGGTGCCCATGCAGGTGCTGATGGCAGTATTCTGATTATCGGGACTGGCATCAGTGGCTGGTCTATTGCCGGGAACCAAACCCGGTCCTGGAGCGGTTGGGGATTTCCATTTGCGGATACCGGCAGCGGTGCCTGGCTGGGGTTACGACTGTATCAGCTGACCATCGATGCGCTGGACGGCATTATTCCTCATACAGAGATGACTCATGCCATGGCTGTGGACTATCGGTATCGGGCAGAACATATGGTACAGGCTTTTCAACAGGTGTCTCCGGCGCACATGGCTGAATTGGCGGTCCGGGTGGTGGAATACGCAGCACAGGATGACCGACATGCACTGACAATCGTTACCGAGCAACAGAATATCATTCGCTCGTTATTAACCTCCATGCATGCGTTTAATCACCAACCCATCGCGTTATTGGGAGGGTTATCGGAGTTTGTCCGCCGTTATTTAACCGAGGAATTCCAGCAATATTTGGTTGAACCAGTGGGTGATCCATTAAGTGGCGCACTATTGCTGGCCAGTGAGGGGGTGTCTGCATGACGGTGACATCTAAAGAGCAGCAAAAGCTGATTGAATTCTTAAAGCCTAATCCAAATCACTCCGGTTCTTTGTACGTGCAGCTGACCCGAACATTGACGCTGGCCATTGCTGAAGGATTGTTAAAAGAAGGCGACTTTCTGATGCCGCAGCGTGATCTTGCGGCCGCGTTGGGTGTTTCCAGAGTGACTCTGCGCAAAGCCATCGACAACCTCGAACATCAGGGGTTGCTGGAGCAGCATCAGGGGGCGGGTACCATCATCAAGGCCAATAAAACGCCTCCGATTCAGAAAAATCTGGCCGTCCTGAACAGTTTTACCGATGACATGCATGCCCGGGGAATGAAACCCAGTTCTCTGTGGGTAAACCGTGAACATGTTGCGCCATCGCCCAAAGAAGCACTGGCACTTAATCTGTCTTTTGGAGAAAAAATATTCCGGTTGACCCGGGTACGAAACGCTAACGATGTTCCCATTGCGTTTGAGCTGGCTGCCACGCCGGCACGGTTGCTGGAAAGTCTCGACAGTATCGATGAATCCTTATACGAGGCGCTCGAAAGATTTCAGGCCCGGCCGGTTCGGGCGCTGCAAAGTATTGCTGCCCAGAACTGCGATTCCCAGGTAGCGAGCTTTCTCCAAATATCACCTGGCGATGCTGTTCTCTACCTCGAACGAAAGGCCTTTGACCACAATAACCGACCAGTCGAATTTACCCGCTGCTATTTTCGCGGTGATTTATACGACCTGGTCACTGAATTAAAACTGGAAGTCTGACTTATGCATGCTGTCTCTGCGCCGCGTATTTTTACCGGTGAAACATTCCTGACGGACCAGGCGGTGATCATTGAATCGGGTAACATCCAACAGCTTTGCCCTGTAAACCAGGTACCCGCTGGTATTCCTCACCACATACTTCGTGACGGTTTCATTTGTGCGGGTCTGATTGATCTGCAGGTGAATGGTGGAGGAGGTCTGCTGTTTAACGAGCATACACAAAGTGAGGCGCTATTTCAGATTGCCGATGCTCACCGGCAGTTTGGTACAACCTCAATTTTGGCGACATTGATCAGTGATACCCCTCAGGTTGTGGAAAGTGGTATCCGGGCAGTGAAGAAGGCACACCAGCAGAACCCTGGTCAGATCTTGGGTATTCATATCGAAGGGCCTTTTTTTAACCCCGCCCGTAGAGGCATTCATGATACCCGTTTTGTTCGCAGTCCCAGTGTCGAAGACCTGGAAATACTGGCCACCGCCGGGCCGGCTGTTCATCTCATGACACTGGCACCTGAGCAGGTTGATCGTGAATTTATTCATAGTCTCCGGCAAATGGGATACCACGTTTGGGGAGGACACAGTGAAGCCAGTTATCAACAGGTTCGAGCTGCCATAAAAGCCGGTCTGACTGGATTTACACATTTGTACAATGCTATGTCCCAGCAAAGTGCGCGAGAGCCGGGCATGCTTGGCACAGCCCTGGCTGCTGATCAATGCTGGGCGGGAATTATTGCGGATGGTTTCCATGTTCATAAAAACAGTATTGAAGTAGCCCTGCGGTGTAAGCCAAAAGGAAAACTGCTGCTGGTATCAGACGCCATGAGCACAATCGGAACTGATAAAAAACAGTTCATGCTGAACGGACAGGTAATACGAGAAAAACAAGGCATGCTGGTCAATCAGCAAGGTACGCTGGCTGGCTCTGCCATAACTTTAATGGATGCCGTTCATTACCTCGTTGAGAATCTGAATATGGAGCTGGAGGAAGCTCTGCGAATGGCATCCGTATATCCCGCAGAAGCGATATCCCTGGGTCACGTATTAGGCCGGATCAAGCCTGGCTATATCGCAAATTTGATACATATCGAAAAGCAATCGGTACTCCATTCCTGGATAGACGGAAAATTGCTGGAGCACCGCATCGGAGAAGCAGTATGCGTATAGTAATATTAAACAATAGTGATGATGTCGCCGCTTATGGTGCCCAACTGATCATTCGTCAGATCCAGAACAAGCCTGATTCTGTGCTGGGCCTGGCTACCGGATCATCTCCCATGAAATTGTATGACAAGTTGGTGGAAGCTGTGGCTGCGGGGGATGTTTCATTAGCCCAATGCGTTAGCTTTAACCTTGATGAATATGTTGGACTGGCGCCTGATCACGATCAGAGCTATCGCAGTTTCATGCAAAAACATCTATTTGAGCGAGTGGATATTCGTATAGAAAACACACATGTTCCCGATGGCCTGGCGTCAGATCCGGAACACATGTGCGCTCAATATGAGCAGGCTATTCGTGATCATCAAGGTGTCGATCTTCAACTGCTGGGTATTGGAGCCAATGGTCATATTGGTTTCAATGAACCCAGTTCCAGTCTGCGCTCCAGAACCCGTATCAAAACACTTACCATGCAAACGGTAAAAGATAATGCACGGTTCTTCAGTGCCGATGAATTTCAGCCGGAACTGGCGATTACTATGGGCATCGAAACAATCATGGAATCGCGCCAGGTTTTGTTATTGGCTACCGGTGAGAATAAAGCGGCTGCGGTAAAGGCAATGGTCGAAGGACCTGTGAGTGCATCCTGTCCGGCATCCGTATTACAGTTTCATCCAAAAGCGACTATTGTGCTCGACAATGCTGCGGCTGAACAGTTGGAAAACACGCAGTTTTATCTACGGGTGGAACAGGAAGCGCAAAAACTTGAATCAAAATGAGCGCTTGACATTATTACTGAGTTGCTCAATGATTTCGGCAAATTCGTGATATTTTATTTTCAGCCAACCAATATGACCTCATTAAAAGCAGCACAGATTATTATGATTATGTCCATCACTGAGAGGCTTTCGGTGGGCTAGCCTGTTTTTAACGAAAAAAAAGAACCCGCCAAATGGCGGGTTTTTTTTTGGTCTTTTTTTGTGAGATCGACTTATGAGCATAACAACGTCAGAACCTTTATCGGAGAGTGAAACCCTCTTACCTACATTGACTGATGTCCTCCAGGCCACAGACCGGATTCATCATGTGGTTAAGCATACCCCGCTACAGCGCAGTGAATACCTGAGCCAAAAGTATCAGGCGAACATCCTTCTGAAGCGTGAGGATCAACAGCTTATCCGATCATTCAAATTGCGTGGTGCGCTCAATAAAATGATTCAACTGAGCAGCGAACAACGGGCCAACGGAGTGGTTTGTGCCAGTGCCGGGAACCATTCTCAGGGCGTGGCCTATAGTTGTTCTCACCTTAAGATTCCAGCAACGATATATATGCCACGGAACACTCCAGCGCAAAAAGTTTCCCAAGTTAGAAAACATGGTGGAGACTGGGTTCGAGTGGTATTGGTTGGCGAAAATTTTGACGAGTCTTATCAACAGGCGATTCGTTTTCAACAACAAAACCACGCTACATTTATACATCCCTTTGATGATTTTGATGTGATCAGTGGTCAGGGAACAATGGCGTTGGAAATATTGGAAGACAGCCAAAGTTCCATTGATTATCTGTTTTCGCCGATTGGTGGAGGTGGGCTTGTTTCCGGTTTGTTGACAGTGTTTAAAGCCTCTTCCCCTCATACCAGAGTCGTGGGTGTGGAACCGGAAAATGCTGCTGCCATGAGTGCCTCGCTGAAGACCGGTCGTAATATTCAGTTGAACGATATCGACCCGTTTGTCGATGGAGCGGCAACTCTGAAGGCTGGCGAGTTGGGGTTTAAAATCTGCCAACAGAATATTGATCACATCATGACGGTTCATGAAAGTGAAGCCTGTAAAGCGTTGATTGAACTTTATCAGGAGCAGGCGATTGTTGCAGAGCTGGCCGGATCACTGAGTATAGCAGCACTGGAAAAACTCAAAGATGAAATCCGTGGTAAAACCGTAGTTTGCATTCTGAGCGGCAGTAATAATGATTTCTATCGTTTTGTGGAAATTAAGGAACGTGCTCATAGACTTGAATAATCGGTTTTCACTGCTGCTCTAAGTTTTTTGGTCACAGCGTGAAAGCAAGTGTTAAAAAAACTCAGGGAATACAGCATGTTAACAATTGTTAGAAGCCTGTTGATTGTTGTGGTCGTGTTGTTTGGTTTGCAGGGTTGTTATATCGAAATCGTTGACGACCATGAAGGTGATTCCATACATAGTGCCACGTATCTTGACATCTCACATGGTAACGTCCGTTATTCAGGTTCATTTGAAGACGAATGGGATAAAGATATTTTCAGGCTGGTGATTGCCAGTCAAGGTTACTATCACTTCTGGTCGAGTAGTCATCTCAATATTACCGGCCAATTGCTGTCTTCCAATGGTGACGTGATTGCGTCAGATTCCGGACACTATGATAACGGCTACAATTTCAGTTTTATCCGTTATCTTAGTGCGGGTACCTATTATCTTTCACTGAGTGGTGAACATGGAAATTATACTATTAATGTAGACAGCGACGAAGATACTTTCTGGGATGATATCGGTAATTCAATTGATGACGCTACTCTACTTCCCTTTTCCCATGCAATCGCTGCTGAAATTGATTACCCGACTGACGTGGATATATTTCAGATCAGGATTGATAACAGCGGGTATTATCGGTTTTACACCGATGGTGATCTTGATACGTATGGATATTTGATGGCCAGTGATGGCGATATCATTAACTCGGCAGATGACAATGGTCGAGATCAGAATTTTGCGATCGTCGAATATTTGTATGCCGGTACGTACTATCTCGCGGTAGAGTCCTTTAATTCATCTGATACTGGTATATATGTTGTGTACGCTGGTTATGATTAGTTCAACAGCATTTCTATTTTTCAGAGGTCACTTAGCCGCTTTTTTCTGTTTATTGAGTTGATAGACAACAGAATTTGGATCTACACAGGATCGAGTGGAATGTGGTTCGGTTGCGGGCAGAACGCATCTGACCGCAACTTATTGTCAGTGAAAAATGGTGACGTCAGGATAAGCGATTGAGAATTTTTAAAGTAGGTTCACTCTGATTCATTGAATAAAAATGCAGTGCCGGTGCGCCTCTTTCGATTAGATGACGACACAAATCGGCAACCACATCCGCACCAAATTCCTGCAATCCTTTGACATCATCCCGATAAGCTTCCAGTTTGCGTTTGACCCAACGTGGAATCTCGGCGCCACAACCATCGCTGAAGCGTACCAGATTGGTGTAATTGGTGATTGGCATGATGCCAGGGACAATGCCGATATCGCTACCCGCCCCGCGTACCTGATCCACAAAGAAAGAATAGGCATCAGGGTTGTAGAAATACTGGGTAATTGCGCTGCTGGCACCCGCGTTGACTTTGGTCATAAAATTACGCAGGTCGGTATTGAAGTCGGTTGCCTGGGGATGCATTTCCGGATACGCCGCCACTTCGATATGAAACTGATCCTGATACCGCTCACGAATGAACGCCACCAGATCGGACGCATAATGGAAATCACCATTGGTAGCACCCATGCCCGATGGCAGGTCGCCGCGTAGTGCCACGAGGCGTTTGATGCCGTTGGCTTTGTACAGATCCAGCAGTTCGGTGATTTTTTCCTGACTGGCGCCAATGCACGAAATATGAGGGGCTGTACAGATGCCTTTGTTATTGAGTTCAATCACCGTATTAATAGTGCGTTCCTGAGTGGAACCACCAGCACCGTAGGTAACGGAAAAGAACTCTGGTGTCTGTTCTGACAGGGTTGCGTGCGTGGTCAACAGTTTTTCCCTACCCTCTTCTGTCTTGGGAGGAAAAAACTCAAAACTCACTGGGGTTGAGATGGACATCGTATGCGGACTCCGTGTTAACGGGTCCGCAGGCGGACCCGGTCAAATATCAGTATTTGTATTCTTCCGGCTTGAATGGACCTTCTTTGGCAACGCCAATATAGTCAGCCTGTTCAGCGGTCAGCTGGGTGATGACCCCACCGAAACCTTTTACCATCTCAGCGGCAACTTCTTCATCCAGCTTTTTAGGCAGTACTTTCACGTACAAAGATTCTGCTTTTTTATCAGCTGGAAGATCGGCAAATTTACGCTCGAATAAATACATCTGTGCCAGCACCTGGTTGGCGAAAGAACCATCCATAATCCGGCTCGGGTGGCCTGTGGCATTACCCAGATTCACCAGGCGACCTTCACTGAGCAGAATCAGGAAGTCATCTTTAGTCTCACTGCGATAAATCTGGTGAACCTGAGGTTTTACTTCTTCCCATTTCCAGTTTTTCCGCATAAAGGCAGTGTCGATTTCGTTGTCGAAATGACCGATGTTACAGACAACCGCACCTTTCTTAAGTGCCTTAAGCATTGGTGCGTCACAGACATTAGTATTGCCGGTGGTGGTCACAATCAGATCGGTGTTTTCTAACAATCCTGCATTGACGCAATTGTCTTCACCGGTATTGACGCCATTGACATATGGAGAGACAACTTCGAAACCATCCATACACGCCTGCATCGCACAGATCGGATCAACTTCGCTGACCTTAACGATCATACCTTCCTGACGCAGAGACGCTGCTGAGCCTTTACCCACGTCACCATAACCAACAACCAATGCTTTTTTACCTGCCAGTAAATGATCCACACCGCGCTTAATGGCGTCATTGAGAGAATGACGGCAGCCGTATTTGTTGTCATTTTTGGATTTGGTTACGGAGTCGTTGACGTTAATAGACGGAACTTTCAGTTCGCCTTTGGCAAGCATTTCCAGCAAGCGGTGCACACCGGTGGTGGTCTCTTCGGAAATACCGTGGATCTGATCCAGCAGCTGAGGATATTTCTGGTGCAATACCAGAGTCAGGTCACCACCGTCGTCGAGTACCATGTTGGCATCCCACAGTTGATCGCTGTCTTTCTGAGCTTTGATGGTCTGCTCGATACACCACCAGAATTCTTCTTCCGTTTCACCTTTCCAGGCGAAGACCGGAATACCGGCTGCTGCGATGGCGGCCGCAGCGTGATCCTGAGTGGAGAAAATATTACAGGATGACCAGCGAACCTCCGCGCCCAGTGCCACCAGAGTTTCAATCAAAACGGCAGTCTGGATAGTCATGTGGATGCAGCCCATAATTTTGGCACCTGCCAGGGGCTGTTCTTTGCTGTATTTGGTCCGTAATGCCATCAATGCCGGCATTTCGCTTTCGGCGATTTCTATTTCCTTACGACCCCATTCGGCCAGGGAAATATCGCTAACTTTGTAGTCCGTAAAATCGGTGTTTGCTTGTACTGACATGGTTCCTCGCTAGGCCGGTCATTAACCGGCCGGATAATCAGTGAATAACGGGTTAAAGAGTGGCAGCGGCCTTCAATGCTTCCGCTTTATCTGTCTGTTCCCAGGTGAAGTCTTCGCCGGTCCGGCCAAAGTGACCATAAGATGCTGTGGGGCGATAAATGGGGCGACGCAGGTTCAACATGTCGATGATGCCCTGTGGGCGCAGATCGAAATGTTCGCGTACCAACTCAGCGATTCTGGCTTCTTCAATGGTATTGGTACCGAAAGTATTGATGGAAATAGAGGTTGGTTCAGCAACACCAATCGCATAGGAGACCTGAATTTCGCAACGATCTGCCAGACCAGCGGCGACAATGTTTTTGGCCACATAGCGACCGGCATATGCCGCAGAGCGATCCACTTTGGAAGGATCTTTACCTGAGAATGCACCACCACCGTGACGGGCCATGCCACCGTAAGTATCAACAATGATCTTACGTCCGGTCAGACCGCAGTCACCGACTGGTCCACCGATGATGAACTGGCCGGTTGGGTTAATATGGTAACGGGTATCTTTATGTAGCCATTCTGCCGGTAATACGTGTTTGATCACCTCTTCCATAATAGCTTCCTGAATATCGGCTTGTGATACTTCAGGAGAATGCTGAGTGGACAATACCACGGCGTCTACAGCGACTGGTTTGTTGCCTTCATAACGCAATGTTACCTGGGATTTTGCATCCGGACGCAGCCAGGGCAATACCTTGCTTTTACGCAATTGCGCCTGCCGCTCAACCAGACGGTGAGAGAAATAAATTGGAGCTGGCATCAATACATCGGTTTCGTTGCTGGCATAGCCGAACATCAAACCCTGGTCACCGGCACCCAGATCTTTACTTTCTGCTTCATCCACACCCATGGCGATGTCGCCGGACTGCTTGCCAATAGCGTTCAGTACTGCACAGCTGGCACCATCGAAACCAACATCAGAGCTATCGTAGCCGATATCCAGAATCACGCGACGTACAATGTCTTCCAGATCGACATAAGTATTGGTACGAACTTCACCGGCAATCACGGCCATACCGGTTTTTACCAGTGTCTCAACGGCAACACGGGAATTGGGATCGTCTTTGATGATGGCATCCAGGATGGCATCGGAAATCTGATCCGCCATCTTGTCAGGATGGCCTTCAGAAACGGATTCGGAGGTAAACAGGGAATATTCACTCATTGGCTTTTTCCTTCATTAAACTGTTTACGCGGCTTCTGGTTTTTGAAACAGCAGACACTGTATCTGAAAGCCATTTCGAAGACCCACGTAGATGGTTTGTCTATGTACCAGGTGACTGGATCGGGCCCAGTGCACCAGTTCGTTTTCTTCAAATCCGAGCCAGAGATCACCACAATTTTCTTTAGCCCAGGTCTGATCGTGTTGACACAATTCGGTAATCAGCAGACATCCCGATGGCGCCAGACTTTCAGCACTCAGCCGTAGTTCTCTGGCCGGATCAGGCACATGGTGCAATACCATGTTGTAGATGATCGTATCCGCCAATGGCGTATTTTGATCCAGTCCACTGATTTCGCCCTGTATCAGAGTGACATTGTCCAGCCGTTGCTGCTCACAACGCTGTTGTGCCTTGGACAGCATGTCGGCGGAAATATCAATCGCCAGTACCTGATCAAAACTGCGACTCAGGGTACTCAAAAACTCACCGGCACCTGGTCCGATTTCAATGGCCAGGCGTCGATGCTGGTACTGTGCAGACTGCAATAACTGCCGCACCGTCGCATCGTAACTCTCGAATTCAGCGATCAGATCCTGATGCTTTTTAAACTGATGCGCATGTTTATTGAAAAATTCCCTGGCGGCTTCAATCCGCCCCTGATGTACTTTTTCCGCTCTTTGCCGGACTTCCAGTGGCAGCTCCAGCTGCTCCAGGGCCAACCAGGTTTGCGCCAGCAGTGCCTGATGTGTACCGGTCAGCAGTGAGCGTCGATAAAAGATACTGTTACCTTCCTTGCGGGTCTCCAGCCATCCGGCACTGGCCAGAACCTTTAGGTGATGACTCATGCCAGACTGCTTCATCCCGCATATCTCACTGAGTTCCAGAACCCCATAACTACTGTCCTGAAGGACTTTCAGGGTTATCAACCGGATCGGATCAGCCGCCGCTTTCAGCAGCGTGGCGAGTTGTTCAAAGCTGGCGTTCATCATGGACGGAACTCTAGCAGTCGTTCCGGGCAGTTTCAACGTCTATATCAAAATATTTTGATATAGATTATGTCTTTTTAATGCAGGTATTTTTTCTTGAATTTATGAGGGAAATCAGCTGTTTTGCAGTGAGTTGCTTTACCCTTAGGTAATCATAAGTAAGAATATGCTTCCCAATTTTTCGTGGATGGCCGGAAATCCCTTCGTTCGTTCACTTCAAATGCAAATACCGAGGACCTTTCAATGCCTTCTCGCTCAGTCTTGGCGAATGCTATTCGCGCTCTTAGTATGGACGCTGTACAAAAGGCCAAATCCGGCCACCCTGGAGCTCCCATGGGAATGGCGGATATCGCTGAAGTACTCTGGAATGATTATCTAATTCACAATCCAAAGAATCCTCATTGGGCTAACCGTGATCGGTTTGTGTTATCCAATGGGCATGGCTCTATGCTGTTGTATTCGCTGTTACATCTGACAGGCTATGAGCTTCCTATCGAAGAGTTGAAAAATTTCCGGCAACTGCACTCCAAGACTCCGGGTCACCCGGAATATGGTTACGCCCCCGGTGTTGAAACCACGACTGGCCCTCTGGGTCAGGGTGTTGCCAATGCGGTGGGTATGGCGCTGGCTGAAAAGACTCTGGCGGCACAGTTCAACAAACCCGGACATGAAATTGTGGATCATCATACCTACGCTTTTATGGGCGATGGTTGCATGATGGAAGGTATTTCCCACGAAGTCTGTTCGCTGGCCGGCACTTTGGGTTTAGGTAAACTGATTGCATTTTATGACGACAATGGCATTTCCATTGACGGTGAAGTGGATGGTTGGTTTACCGACGATACGCAAAAGCGTTTCGAAGCCTATGGCTGGCAGGTCATTCCACGTGTAAACGGTCATGACCCTGAAGAAATCAAACAGGCCCTGACGACTGCCCGCAATGAGACTGAGCGTCCGACTCTGATCATGTGTAAAACATTGATTGGTTATGGCTCTCCCAACAAACAAGGCAAAGAAGAATCTCACGGTGCACCACTGGGCGACGGTGAAATCAAACTAACCCGTGAAAACCTGGGATGGCAGCATGAACCGTTTGTGATTCCAGAAGACATCAAGAGTGCCTGGGATGCCACTGAAAAAGGTGCCACAGCCGAGGCTGCCTGGAATGATACGTTTGCTGCATACGAAACTGCCTTCCCGGCCGAAGCAGCAGAATTCAAACGCCGTATGGCGGGTGAATTACCGGCAGATTTTAACGCGCAGGCCGATGCCATCATTGCTGAAATTGCTCAGAAAGGTGAAACCATTGCCAGCCGTAAAGCTTCTCAGAACAGCCTGGAAGCATTTGGCAAAGTGTTACCGGAACTGCTGGGTGGTTCTGCTGACCTTGCACCTTCCAACCTGACCATGTGGAGCGGTTCCGTATCGGTCACAGATGATGCGGCGGGCAACTATGTACACTACGGTGTGCGTGAATTCGGTATGAGCGCAATCATGAACGGTGTTGCTTTGCATGGTGGTCTGGTGCCTTACGGCGCGACCTTCCTGATGTTCATGGAATATGCCCGTAATGCGGTACGTATGGCTGCGATCATGAAGCTGCGCTCCATCTTCGTTTACACCCATGACTCTATCGGTCTGGGAGAAGACGGGCCGACTCACCAGCCGGTTGAACAGATGGCTAACCTGCGTACCACACCGCGGATGCAGAGCTGGCGTCCATGCGACGCGGTTGAATCTGCTGTTGCCTGGAAGATGGCTGTGATGCGTAAAGATGGACCAAGCGCACTGATATTCTCCCGTCAGAATCTGCCACACCAGGCGCGTACTGATGAACAGATTGCTGCGATTGCCCGTGGTGCCTACATCCTGAAAGACTGTGACGGTACTCCGGAGGTTATCCTGCTGGCCACCGGTTCAGAAGTTGGCCTGATCGTTGATGCGGCTGCGGAACTGGCCGAACAAGGTAAGAAAGTTCGGGTGGTATCCATGCCAAGCCCCGAAGTCTTCGAAGCCCAGGACGCTGCTTACAAAGAAGCTGTATTACCGTCAGCTGTTCGTGCCCGTGTGGTTGTGGAAGCTGGTATCAAGGATTACTGGTACAAGTTTGCCGGCCTTGATGGCGTGATCATTGGCATGACAACATTTGGTGAGTCGGCACCGGCTGGAGAACTGTACCAGTACTTTGGTATTACCAAAGAAGCGGTTGTCGAAGCGGCTGTCGGATTGTTGAAGTAACTTATTAATCTGGCTTATAACAGGTTAATAATACGCTGAGAAAAGAGCCGTAAGGCTCTTTTTTTATGGGCTGACATTGGTGATCAAGACGTTCTGGATTGATCACTACTCAAAGACTAAACTATCCGCTTTCAAATGGAGTGGTACTTACAATGATTCTCCCCACCCAGGTACATTTTCATAAAAAATCCCAGATGCTGGAATTGGCCTTTGACGATGGTACTCACAATTCTCTGAGTGCAGAGTTCTTGCGGGTGCACTCACCTTCTGCTGAGGTTCGTGGTCATGGTATCGGTCAGGAAAAATTGCAGGTGGGCAAGAGCCAGGTACAGATTCTGGATATTCAACCTTCCGGTAACTACGCGCTTAAAATTGTGTTCAGTGATGGCCACGACAGTGGCTTGTATGACTGGAAATATCTGGCGCATTTATGTCGCGATCAGGCATCACTCTGGCAGCAGTATCTGGTGAAGTTGGAAAGTATCGGAGCCAGTCGTGAGCCGCAGTTTATATCTGCCACTCAGCTCAAGTAACCAGCAACTGCGATACTTTTGCATGGGGCTGAATGTCAGCTTAATCAGTTGATCAGAGTTGCTTGTATATCGTGACCAGCATGTAAGAATCCGGGCCGCTGAATAATAACGAAGTTTGGGAATCAGCAGGATGGCGCAGAAAGGCACTTGCGCCCAAAACGCAAAAATGCCTGTTAGCCTGGCAATCAAACCGATCGAAATGATCTGATTGACGATCTCATCGGGAATCAGGTTTGTATTGATTTTCAACCAGAGCCAACTCACCATCTGATATAAAAAGCGCCTTTCCCTGTGGGTCAGGCGCTTTTCATTTGCCCTTGTCAGATACTCTTCTCGTACCGCCGTTTCAACTCATATACAACCGCAAACAAAACGGTTATGACGATCAATGTCAGGCCTAGAGCATTCACTGCAGGCGTCAGGCCTGTTCGTACTTTTGAGGCAATATAGACTGTTAGCGTGGTGTCATATCCTTTAACAAACAACGTCGTATTGTAGTTTTCGAATGACTGTAGAAAGGTCAACACGGCAGAGGAAAACATGGTGGGTCGTAAATAAGGCAACAGAATGCGTCGGAAGGTCTGCCACTGTGTGGCTCCCAGGCTTAATGCTGCCTGTTCCAGTGTTCGATCAAATCGTTGTAACCGTGCCAGCATCATCAACATGACATAGGCACTGATAAAGCTCGTTTGCGCCACGACAGTTAAAAACATCCCGCCATTAACAGACAGACTGCGCCAGAAGATTAACGTCGATATGCCAATAATGACACCCGGTGTCAGTAATGGCGACATCATCAGGGAATACAGAAACGTCTTGGCACGACCGTTGACGCTGGAAAGAAACAGGGCACAGCTGATACCAATTGGTAAGGCCAGTAACAGTACTCCTAGAGCCACGAGCAGACTGGTCAGCAATGCCTGCCACATAGCACCATCCTGAGCGAGTGCCTGAAACCATTTCAAGGTGAAACCTTTCCATGGGGAAATTGTTGGAAAGCGACTATCGTTAAACGTTGCCAACCCCATAATGATTAGCGGCATAAACAAATAGAGAAAGAAAAAACCAATATAAAACCGTACGCTCCAGCGCAGTATGGATTGACTGCTCATCGGGCGATATCCCCCAACCCTACCCTGAAAATCCGCATGATCAGAGCGATAAAACCGATGCAAATCAGCAACAGCAGAAATGCATATGCAGCACCCTGATTCCAGTTGCCACCTTCAAAGAACCAGTTATAGATGATTTGGGTAAACCAGCGGCTGCCGGGAGATCCGAGCAGAGCCGGTACTGCGTAGCTGCCGGCCGCCAGCATAAATGTCATGATGCAGCCGGTGGCGATACCGGGTTTGGCGTGGGGAATGACAACCCGAAAGTGAGTGCGAAGCCAACCCGCACCCAGATTTCTGGCGGCTTTGATCTGATTGTTATCGAGACTTTCGATACCGTTATAAATCGGGAAAACCATAAACAGAATATAAGCGTAGACCATGCCGATCATGACTCCGCCGTTGCCACTTAAAAAGCGGATCGGTCGTTCGGTCAAACCCATTGCCTGTAGCAGCGCATTCAATGGCCCTTTATAGGCCAGAATAATGTACCAGGAAAATGTTCGTAAAATTTCATTTATCCAGAACGGAATAATCAGCAGCAACATGCAAATCGCAGCCTGTCCAGGCGTCGCGACTTTGGCCAGATAAAACGCCAGTGGATAACAGAGTAGTAATGTTAGTAAGGTAACGGATACGCTTGACCAAATGGTTTTAAAAAAAATGGATAAATGAATTTTGTTATTGAACAGGGTTTGATAGTTGATCAGCGAATAATGGTCTTTAGGGCCTCCAAGTTCTGCCGGTAACAGGTTCGGGCGAAAAGAATAATCAATCATCAGAACCTGCGGCAGAATCACCATGCCGATCAGCCAGATGACAATCATCAGAATAATGCCGATCGCCAGAGCACTGCCGAAACGGCTTCTCAGTTGACTAAACATCATTACCTCCCGAGATCACAATAGCTTCGGCTGAATTAAACGATAACCTAATTTCACTGTGGGGTACCATCGAGGCCAGATACTGATCAGAGCTGATCTGCACTGTGAGTTTGATGTGATCGTTTGCCATGGCTACCAATGTCAGATATGAACCTTCGAAGTTGACTTCTTCAATACTGGCTCGGAATTGATTGGCATGCCGCTCATAATCGAGAGATATATGTTCCGGACGAATAAACAATGTTGCGTTATCACCGCGATTCAGATTGCCGGGATTACGTCCCTGTAACAAGCCAAGCTCACGACAGTCGAGGGTGACGAACTGAGCATTCATATCTGTCACCTGCCCCTGAATGGCATTATTTTCACCAACGAATCCAGCGGTAAAAATGGTTTGTGGTTGACGATACAGCGTAATTGGATCCGCTACCTGTTGCAATTTTCCTGCGGACATCACTGCAACCCTGTCAGACATGGTGAGTGCTTCGCCCTGATCGTGAGTGATATAAATAAAGGTGATGCCGGTTTTGCGCTGTAACTCTTTTAGTTCGTTGCGCATGTGTTGGCGTAGCTTGAGATCGAGAGCGGAAAGTGGTTCATCGAGCAGCAATACCTGAGGTTCCACTGCCAGGGCACGGGCAATCGCGATACGCTGTTTTTGTCCGCCGGATAGCTCGGATATTTTCTTATTATCACTACCAGCCAGGTCCACCAATTCCAACAGTCGGTTTGACGTTTTTCTTCGTTCAGCCTTTTTGATCCCTCTGACTTCAAGTCCGAATTCGATATTTTCGGCAACACTCATCAAAGGAAACAGTGCCAGGTTCTGAAAAATCATGGAGGTCGGCCGTTTGTTGGCCGGAACGCCCTGCATGTTCCTGTCGCCAATATAAACATTTCCCTGAGTGGGCTGAAGAAAACCGCTGATCATATTTAAAATCGTGGTTTTGCCACACCCCGACGGCCCGAGAAAACTAAAAAACTCTCCGGATTCAATTTTCAAATCCAATTGTTGTACGGCGGTGAATTCGCCAAACTGCATGACAATGTTGTCAAGATGAATACTGCTATCCATTAGACGTTATAACCTATAATTGACGGAATATTGCATTCCATGAAAAGCCCCCTGAGGAGTATCCCAGGGGTTCGGGACAGGGTTCAGGCAGACAGAAAACGGTCCTGATATTCATTACGCAGAGCAACGTACCAAGGCTCCTGAATCGGCCACCACCACAGACTGGCGAGATCTTTTTCGGAATAAGAGCTGCTGAAGAATTTTTTCGTGGCTTCCGGTAACAGTGCTTCGGCACCTTTGGAGGTGGAGTTGTATCCGGTGGATTTTACGAACATGGCACCGGCTTCGGGTGTGTAATACCAGTTTATAAACTCATAGACTGCATCAACATTGTTCGCATTCTTGGGAATCACAAAACCTTCCATCCATGCCAGTGCGCCCTCTTTAGGAGCGCCGTAGGCGATGGGTTCGCCTTCAGATTGCAATTTAAAGGCAGTGCTGTCCCAGGTTTGACCAATGATGGCACCATTGGTGCGAAACGCGCCCTGGGCTTCATTTTCCGTTGACCAGAATTGCGCGATCATGCCCTTGTGCTCTGCTGCAACTTTCAGGATGACGTCAAAGTTGGCACGCATGGCTTTCTCGTTTTTATAAGAATCCAGCAATGGATACGGTAACTTGCCCTGCTGTTCCAACCAAAGGCCGATCCCTACGAGCGCAGAATGGCCGCGAACTGCGACACCGCCGTTGTGTTCAGGTTTCCACAAGTCACCATAACTCAGGTTTTTGGGGTCGACCGTGGCTTCTTCTGTGTTGTAGCAAATGGCCTCGGTACCCCAATCCGACGGTGCAAAATAGCGCTTGCCATTAATGACACCACCAACTTCTGAACCGCTCATTGCACTGTCCAGACAACCGTTCCAGTTAATTCGGGTGGTATCCAATGGTTGAATCAGATTGAAGTCCAGATAACCGGGAACCCGGTCAACGGTTGGCATAATAATGTCGAAACCAGTGCCATCGGTGGCACGTAGAGAATTCATCAATTCATCATTCGTGCCATAAGGTGTGAACGTTGCATGGATGCCAGTCTTGGTTTTAAAGTCTTTGAGCATTTCATCAGTGATATAACCGGCCCAGGCATAAATGCGTAGCTCTTTGGATGCAGCCATGGCACGGTTTATATAAAACGGAGAAGTTGCGGCGATACCGGCCGCAAGAGAACCTTTCACAAATTGGCGTCGAGATACTTTCATGGTGACTCCTCTTATTATGAGTATCATCAGGACCAGATAAGGTGTTCTGTTCCAAATACGGAATATCCAGGAAGATTATCTTGCAGAAATATGACAGGATAGTAACAGCGATGTCGTTGTAAAGTGAAACCCCCACTAAAATGCTAGCAGTAAATGTCGTTACTGGTGTCATATAAGTCATAAACAGGCAATTGGATCAGACAGAGAAAATCAAGGCTGAAACAGCTATAAACTGACTTTTTCTCCGATCAGGTGTGTTATCAAGTCTGTTATTCAGACTCAATATGTAAATATGGTAACGACTGTTTTTTAGATGATCATCAGGTGACCGATAGGCATATGGCTAAAGTCAGACTACGTTTTTATGGTTATCGACCATTTTGACCGTCTGAGTTGCTTCTGCTGAAACAGAAGACGGTTTCAAAGAGACTGATACATTTTTATACTGGCCAAGACAATGACAGCGTTTTATTTTCAAACACATTGACCTGCCACAGAAAACGATATATTTCCAGGGTGGTATTGTCTTTATAAATAGACTAAATATAAGCAGTACCCGGTTTCCCTGATCGAGTAGTCGCCGGAGATTATTACAATTACCAAATGAGGACTGTTGTATGATGCATACTAAACGTTCCTTATGCCTGACTGCCGTATTCACTGTTCTGGTTGCTGTATCCTTTTTTGCCCGAACTGCAGAGCATAAGCTGCCTGAGATTCCTTTTCTGGAAGACTGGCAGAGTTCCCCCCATGCCGATTTTGAAGCTGAGCCTTTCAGCCATTGGAATGATGAAGGTGTCGTCTCCAAAGACTGCGCCGGATGCCATTCCACCACAGGACACCTTGATTTTCTGGGAGTGGATGGCAGTGCCGTAGGAACGGTTGAAAAAGATGCACCGATAGAAGAAGGTGTTGCCTGTGTCGCTTGCCACAATACCGCGACGTTGCACAAAGAAGCGGTTTTGTTTCCATCTGGAATTGAAGTGGAACGTTTTGAACCAGACGCTCGATGCATGGACTGCCATCAGGGCCGTTCTTCCGGTATCGCTGTTGATAAAATGGTTCAGGAAGCGGCGGTGACCGACGATACTACCTCCGATAAACTGAAATTTCTGAATATCCACTACAGCGCCGCAGGAGCGACTCGTTTTGGTGCTGAAGTCCACGGTGGTTATCAGTATTCCGGACAGAAGTATGCTGGCTTCTATTTTCATGATGAAATGTCCACTCAGTGTAACGATTGTCACAATAACCATACGCTGAAAATCGATCCTCTGGGTTGTCAGGATTGCCATGAATCGGTCGTCACCAAGGATGACTTTGCTAATATTCGCGATCTGAAAGGTGACTTCGATGGCGATGGTAATACTGAAGAGGGCATCAAGTACGAAGTGCAGGGACTGGAAGAGTTGCTGCTCAGTGCCATGACACGTTATGCGACAGATGTGGTTGGCAGCGAAATTGCGTATGACGTACACACCTACCCCTACTTTTTCAATGACCTGAATGCCAACGGTAAAGTTGATGAAGATGAGGCCAATCGCAAGAATGGTTACAGCCACTGGACGCCAAGACTCGCTAAAGCGGCTTATAACTATCAGTTTGCACTGAAAGATCATGGCGCTTATATGCACAACGCGTCATACGTTCTGCAATTGATGCATGATTCCGTCATGGATCTCGGTCAGAAAGTGACAGTTCCAAAACTTGATCGGCCTTAACTCACCATGCCTGTATTGAATAAGCCGCTGCGATGGATGATGCAGTGGCTGTTTTTATTGCTGGTCAGTCCTTTGTTGATCGCCGGAGGAACGGCAGATCACCAGAAATTCGAAGTTTTGCAACAGAAGTTTGATAGTCTGCAACAGCTGAATGACGCGTGTATGTCCTGTCATACGGAAGCCCCTTCTCAACTACACGATACCATTCACTGGCGCTGGCAGTTTGAAGATGCGAGTGGCCACTTGCAGGGTAAACTGAGAGTCATGAATGGTTATCATCCTTCTGTGGCCTCGAATATGGATTCTTGCGATAACTGTCATATCGGTTACGGTTTGGAGGAACAGGAGCTGAGCGGTATTCGCCCGGAAGGTGCGGTAGATTGCATGATGTGCCATGACACCACCGGTGAATATTTTTACAGCAAATTTCACCAGGATGGAGCCAAGTGCCTGAATTGCCATGATGACGGCGCTGAGGCGTTAAAGAAGGAAATGGAAAACCAGGAATCACGGTTTACCGCGACGTTAACGACCATGGCGCAACAGGTCGGCATGACCACCAGTAGCGCCTGTGGCGCATGTCATTTTCATGATGGTGGTGCAGATGGCGCCAAACATGGTGATCTTGACAGTTCTCTTTTGAGTGCAAGTCATGAGTTGGATGTACACCTCAGTGCAGATGGTGCGAATTTGACCTGTAGCAGTTGCCACCAGGGAGATGATCATCAACTGTATGGGAGTCGTTATCAGGCAAATAGTCCGGCTGACCATAAAGGTGTGGATGCGTTAAATGGAGCCAGAGCCACCTGTGTCTCCTGTCATGGAGACAGACCGATGCAGGATGAGCGTTTGAATAATCATACAGATCGTGTTGCCTGCCAGACATGTCATATACCGGCATATGCGCGTGGAGGTGTTGCTACCAAAACCTTCTGGGACTGGTCCAAAGCCGGTGAGAGAAATCGTCGTCGCAAACCGATTGTTGAATATGACGAAGCCGGCAGAGTCACTTATGCATCACAAAAAGGTGCAATGCAGTATGGCGAAACACTGCGTCCGGACTATCGTTGGTTTGACGGCCAGATAACATTTGCCAAACCCGGGGATTCGGTCAACCCGGCGGCAGAAGTCATGATGACAACCATAGGAGGCGGTGCTGAACAAAAGAACAGTAAGATATTCCCCTTCCATGTATTCCGTTCAATACTTCCCTACGATTCCGGAGAACAAAAACTAGTGCCCATGCATCTGGCGGGTCGTGGGCGTGATGCATACTGGAATGGTTACAACTGGAAAAAATCACTACAGGCCGGCGCCGAAGCTGCAGGCATGACATTTTCTGGTGACGTTGGATTTATTGAGACAACCATGCTCTGGCCGTTGAATCACGGCGTCGCGCCAAAAGAGCAGGCGTTGACTTGCCAGCAATGTCATAGCGGAAAAAGTCTCCTGGCAGGAGTTCCTGATTTGTACATACCAGGGCAAAGTCAATCCTTTCTATTGGACCAATTGGGGAGGATGTTAATCATTCTTACGATTGTCGCAGTTGTAACACACGGAACCTTGCGAATTATATTTGCCTGGAGGAGAAAGCGAAATGAAGCAGACGACTGAGCGGATCCTGCTATTTAAGGCCTATGAACGATTCTGGCACTGGGCTCAAGCGGTATTGATCGTATTTATGGCTCTGACAGGATTTGAGATTCACGGTAACTACACACTGTTTGGATTTGACCAGGCGACCGAATTTCATGAAGTATCAGCCTGGTCGCTGGTGGTATTGTGGGTGTTCACCATCTTCTGGCATCTGACCACAGGAGAATACAAACACTACTTACCTACCCGTAAAGGATTATGGGAGCAACTGATGTACTATTCCAGAGGCATTTTCACCGGCGAACCGCATCCGTTTCATCCCAGTGCGGCGGCCAAACATAACCCGTTGCAACGACTTACTTATCTGCTGTTGAAGATATTGATATTTCCGACAATATGGATCAGTGGTCTGCTGTACCTGTTTTATAATGAATGGTCACGACTCGAATTGATCAGCGCCGAACTAAGCCTCAAAAGCGTTGCCCTGATTCATACGGCGGCCGCATTTCTGATACTGACCTTCCTCGTCGCTCACCTGTATTTGATTACCACGGGAGAAACCATTGGGCAATTTATGAAAGCCATGATCAGTGGTTGGGAGGAGGTGCCTGTGAGGCAAAAGAGACCTAATAAGACGGAAAAAAGCAGTTAAATATAAAAAATTGTCACTGTCATTGACTGGTTAATGCATAAACGCGGAGGTGACGTGCTTGTTGGTTATCGCTTGAAACCAAAAAATAACTTGTCTTGTTTACATCTTTCTTGCACAATTTTGTGAATTATTTTTGGGTTGTCCATCTATTGCCAGTGATGCTTGGTATCTTACCACTCAGATTACGTAGGAGATTCTGGATAGAAGTATTTATAAGGATGTGTTAAAGGATTTTCTGATTCTTCATGGCACCTTTCATTTTAGTAAAAATTCTTCATTTATCCATTGCTATATATCTGACTGATTCAGTGTGTCATTCCTTCAGGCAATAAGCCCTTTTCGAAATCTATCATGATGAGAATTTAAGTCTTGGAGAGCGTATGAAGCATTTGGTTGTATCTTTGGCTTTCGCGTTGATCGCTGGTTTTAGTACCAGTGCGATTGCGAGTACCAACCTTCAAACAGATTCGTTTAACATCTATAAGTTTGATACCAATAAAGATGGTAAAGACGATCTGGTCTTCATTGCCAAACCAAGATATGTCCTGATTGCATCAGGTGTATTGATTCCGATCAAGACCTACGATTCCAAAAATTTCACCCTACTCAATGATGGCAAGGGTGGGTATACATATTCCGCAGCTGTACCCGGTGTATCCGGTAAAAACCCTGTAGCATTGACATTATGGGACGGTGATTTCAATGGCGATGGCCTGAATGATGTTGCCATTGTCAGTAGCGGAGGAGCCAGCCTCTTAAATGGTTCTAATGGAAACACGCCTTCTGTATCCAATAACGCAAGTATTGGTGGTATTCACATCAGTACGAATCACACCTATCAGGAATACTCCGGCGAGGGGGGTTCAGGATTTAAGATTACTCATAAATCTACAGGTGCCTCCTGGATTGTAGACGCTCAGGGCAATCCATTAAATCCTACCCGAGATTATGCGCCAACAACTCTGGTGGGCAATTTAAAAGGTGATTTCACGGTTAGTGAAGGCGGAAGTGCCACGTATTATCTACCGCTGGATCTGCCAGCAGGGCCAGGTGGAATCAAGCCGAATATTTCTCTGAATTATGATTCTCAAAACGGTAATGGCCAGCTGGGGAAAGGCTGGGCAATTGGTGGGCTCGAAACGATCGCGCGCTGCCCTCAGAAGAAACCTAATAGTTCCCGAGGGACCCTTCAATACAATAATACGGATCGTTTTTGCCTGAATGGTCAGAGATTGGTCGCAGTGAGTGGTAACTACGGAGCCAACGGTACCAGCTATAGAACTGAAATTGATTCCCAGGTGCTGGTCGTTAGCCGGAACACAATCAGCGGTGGGCCTCTATATTTTGATGCGTATCTCGAAAACGGTGTTCATAAACAATTTGGCAACTCTGCCAGTTCGCGATTGTCCAGGAATCAGGGGGTCGGGGTTAAAGCCTGGGCGCTATCCTCTGTGAATCTTCCGGGTACCAATGCCTACACCCTTAACTACTTAACCAATTCCCAGACAGGTGAACAATTAATCTCTTCAATCAATTACGGGCAATATTCCGTTCAATTTCATTTTGAAGAGCGTCCTGATCGATCATTTGGTTGGAGCAGCGGCAGTAAATACCTGTATACAAAAAGGCTTAGAGATATACAGCTGACGCATAAAAACAATGTAGCACAGAACTACACTTTGTTTTATGGATACAGTCGTAATCATCAGCAGTCTATGCTTCAAGGGGTGCAGTTATGCTCATACGGCAAGTGCCTGGAGCCACTAAAGTTCTCCTGGCATGATGATCAGGGAGAGCTGTTATCCAGAAGTGGTGTTTATACCGATACTCAAGATAGTCAGCACTTTAATTACCGTTTCATCGCGGATATGGATGGTGATGGTCGGGCAGATTTTGTGGCCGATAGAGACAGCGGAAATGATAAAAGCAAAATTGTCATGCAGAGAGGTCAGTCAGATGGGAAATTTGGCGCTCCTTCTTATCCTGTTCGACGTGGAAGAAGCAGTTATGTCCAGAGCAGTGTTGTCGATATTAATGGTGATGGCAGTAATGACTATTGTCAGCATAAAGAAGACCGACTGTACTGTAATCTGTTCGGTACTTCGCTGAATAGAGATGTGGCAAGAGAACGCGTCATAGATAAAATTATGAAAAACGGCAGTATTCTCTATGCTGATATAGATGGTGATGGTTATACAGAAGCGGTGCATTGGCGCGATGGTTCTGAAAATATCCGGGTGTATTCATTTAATTTGCATGGCCGTGAAGACTCAGCGGTTGTCCATTCCGTGACAGAGCAAAAGCAGGTTCAGAAGGAAATAGTCAAGAAAGTCTATGCCGGTGATTTTGATGGCAATGGCCGCATGGATCTGTTAATTCGAACAGATAAATCCGCTTATATACGATATGGAAAATCTGATCGAACTCTGTCAGATCACAAATACAACTTCCTTGACGAAGGAGAAACTATTTCCACAAAATGGGTTGCCGATATGAATGGCGACGGTATGGATGATATCGTCTATACAAAGAGTCTTAATGGAAAGCTTTACGTTCGTTTGTCAAATGGGTTAGAAGATGGTTTCAGTAGTCCTATTTTATGGTCATCTGAAAGTTGCGTAAAAAATGAGACATTAGACAGTTTTGCCGATGTTAACGGCGATGGTCGTGCTGATGCGATTTGTTTGAGAAGTAGTAGTGGTAGTGATAGTACCAATACCAAATTGGGTCGTTACGATGACTTGACCTATCGGGTTCAGTTTACAGATGCATCCGGTACAGGTTTTTATAAAGAAACAAGCAGTAATGGCAATATTATTGATGATATTACTGGTACAGAGGTTCACGGCTTCCCCCTGGCATCGACAGTAGCAGACATTGATGGCGATGGTGACTCAGATCTGGTGATTTACGAAACCAGTCAACAGGACAACCGCGCATGGACTTATAAAAGTGACAATGAGTATCTTGCCATTACGGGCATAACCGATTCCAACGGTAACACCTCAGCAATCAGTTACGCTTCCATGACGGATGGTTCTGTTTACTACAATCCTCCGGCAACTCAGGCCGTTGCGGATCGCAACGAAAAAGAAGTCATGAGTAGTCGGACTTACCTGGTTAAACAGGTTAGCCACAGTAGCAATAGCAATCAGAAACTCAATACTTATTACAAATACGGTGGCGCATACAGCCACAATGTTGAAGGATATCTTGGCTTCAGTACGATTGTTTCGACCAGTGATAGGGCTTCGTGGAATGTTGCAACAGGCAAATACGATACTTATGGAATCGTTGCGACAACCTATAAGCGCCAAAGTGCTCCATTTATTGGCAAAACGGTTCAGGTCGTCAAGCGCACTTACGCTAAGCAGACGGCTCAGTCGCTCATCAGTAAAATAACGCTTAGTAATGAACATGGATTTGTCTTTGCCTACTCTACCGCCGGAGGTAGCAAAGAACGTTTATTTGAACATACAGAAGCTGGTCTTCAACCGATTATCGATTTACGCGATGGTACTGAGTTGAAAACCTATGATTCTCGCACCCGATCAATCGATTCACCTTCTGGCGGAGCGGACTCAGAAGGGCCCAAAACCCTTACCAATGTCTGGGCTTCGATTGCCCTGAATGGTGGCGTTAAAAAAACCTATCTTCAGAAATCGGCGGTTACTTATTTCGATTATCAAAACCTGACACTGAAACGAAATCGACAAATACAAACCAACACTTATACAAAAGTGTCAGGCTGTTTTGCACGTCTGACTAAAACAGAACAAACGTCAGGCCTGGGTGATTATCAGGTGAAGGCTACCAGCGAAAACCTAAGCTTCCGTTCAAATAGTGGGTGTGGTGGGTATGCAAACTTTCAGCCCACCCGGACCCGGGTGACGAGATCAGCCATTGGTTCTGCCTGGCAATCAGGGTTGGCCAGTGCAGCTACGGCAACGTCAGAAGTAAAGGTTAGTCAATATAGCTACACCTCTGATGGTCAATTACAAACGGTCACGGCCGCCAACAATTCAAGCCTGGATACCCGGGTTAGTTACACTTATGACAGCAGTGGCAACATGGCATCGACTGTGATCAGTCCTGTCAACAATGCCACTGGCAGAACGACAAAATCGGTTTATTACAATGGAACCGCCTGGCTGTCAGACACATATGATGCCGTGGGGCATCGGACACAAATGAGTAACTACACGGCATTCGGTCAGCCACAAACTATTCGGACGCAGGTTGATGCCAGGAACTGGCTGACGACCACGGTCAGTTATGATGAACTTGGGCGTGAAATATCGCGGCATCTGCCAAGCGGTGTCACCATCAACACGCATTATGGTTTCTGTCGTGATGGTGGCAGTACTGTAGGCTGTACTAATAACAACCTGTATTACAGTTATCAAAAAATCACTACCAGTGGCCAGCCGACCGTCTATAACTACTACGATAAACTGGGCCAGCTGACTAAAACGGCCACCCAGTCATTTAATTCCTCTCAGTATATTCTGGTGATGAACCAGTACGATCAATTTGGTCGTCAGATCAGGGTGTCGACTCCGGTGTTGGCGTCGTTGTCAGCAAACCCAACAGTTGCCTGGAATGATTCCCGGTTTGACCTTTATGATCGTCAGGTTCAGGTTAACCGGGCAGATGGCGGTATTACCAAATACAGTTATCAGGCAAATGGTCAGGGATATATCCGTACGATTACCAATCGGGTGAATGGCACTGCCAACCGTGTGACGGTAGAAACCTACAATCACAATGATCAGCTGCTTCAGGTGAAAGCCCCGAATGGAGCTATCACAACCTACGTTTATGATGTCAACGGTAAACTGGTCAGTCAGAAGTACTCCAAAGCAGATCATAGAAATATTGCAGCAGACCCGGAGAAGATCGGTTCAGGTCTGTTCGAAATTCGCAAAACCTATGATCTCTATGGCAACCTGACCTCGGAAACGGACCCGGACAAAGGCAAAACCCAATATAGCTACGATGCTTATGGTCAGGTGACTAAAGTGGTCACCGCCAAAAATCAGACCACTCAATATAGCTATGATGATCTGGGTCGAACAACTCGTCAGTACGCACCCGAGGGAACCGTCTGTTGGTATTACGACGAAGGTGATTACAGCTATGGTCAGCTGAGCGAAGTCCGTCAGTGGAGCGGTAATAAAGGGTGTGGTTCAGGCTCCAGCAAACCCGCTGGTTTCCAATACAGCAAGGGCATCAGCTATAACGCCAAAGGTCTGAGCTGGGTGGTGGAAGAAACACTGCCAGGCTTGAGCGGTACCTATGCCACGACCTATGACTACGACAGTTATGGGCGCCTGCTCAAAATATTCTATCCCGGTTCAGATCTGGATGTTGGCTATCGCTATAGCGGCTCCGGCTATCTCAGTCAGACGTACAACCTCAACACCAAAGCGGTTTATGAAACGGTTTCCGCCATGGATGCCTGGAACAATGTCACCGGCCAAAAACTGGGCAGCGCCTTAACCGTCAACAAGTCCTACCAGTTTAGCAATGGGCGCTTGAATACGATTGTGGCGAAACGAGGCAGTACCACACTGCTGAACCAGAAATACAGCTTTGACTACAGTGGTAATCTGACGGCTCTGCAGGATTATCAGGCCGCACCGGTCAACCCCGCTAACTGGATGGC